>CALFWP010000048.1 GCA_937927905.1 uncultured Neomegalonema sp. | reverse complement strand
GTCAATTATGATTTTAGTGAGAATTATACGACTTTCCCTGTGCGGGGTAACTTTGGTTTGCGCTACATTGAAACGGATTTAAGTGGATTGGGCAAATACGAACGTTTCGCGGTGTAGTAGAAAGCGTTTTGACGTCAGCAGCGCTACATCTTGGTTTCAGCGCAGCGCTTCTCATGGCAATTACTAAGCTCGGCGGTCTCGGTCTGCCGATCCTGCTGTCATGGGTCGCGGGCGGTGCCTTTGCCGCCGGTGCCGCCTGGCTCGTGGGGAAAATTGCCCTTGGCCTGCGCGCCGATTATCTGGCGATTGCCACGCTCGGGATTTCCGAGATCATCATTGCCGTTCTGAAAAACGAGGACTGGCTGACGCGCGGGGTCAAGAATGTCACCGGCCTGCCGCGACCGGTGCCTTATGAAATCGACCTGCAACAAAGCCCGTGGTTCCGGCAGGAAGTTGCGGAATTTGCCCACCGGCAGCTGAACAGCCTCAGCGGTGCGGCGCGCGAAGACCGTCTGGCGGGACTGGTCACGGAATATTCCGGCCTGTTCGTCAAGCTGTGCTACGCGGGGCTTTTTGCACTGGTGCTGCTGGTGATCCTGACGCTTTGTGTTCTGGCGCTGAATTCACCCTGGGGCCGGATGATCCGAGCCATCCGCGATAATGAAGTCGCCGCCGAAGCCATGGGCAAGGATGTTAAGGGCCGGCATTTACAGATTTTCGTGCTCGGCTCCGCTGTGGTCGGCATTGCGGGCGCGATGCTGGTCACGCTGGACGGGCAATTCACCCCCGGCACCTATCAGCCGCTGCGCTTTACCTTTCTGATCTGGGTGATGGTTGTGGTCGGCGGGTCGGGGAATAATCTCGGCGCCGTGATCGGCGGGTTCTTCATCTGGTTCTTATGGGTCGAGGCGGAACCGGCGGGCACATGGCTGATCAGTGTTTTGACCGCCGGTATGGAAGAAACCAGCCCCCTGCGCCTGCATCTGATCGACAATGCCCAGCATATGCGGGTGTTTGTCATGGGGCTTGTGCTGCTGCTCGTGATGCGCTTCACACCGGGAGGTATTTTACCGGAGCGGGTGAAGACCAAATGAGCCGCCCTGACCACCGCAACAGCATGCGCCATGTATGACATTCTGACACTGATCCTGCCGCTGTTCGGGCTGATCGTCATCGGGTATTTTACCGCGCGGGTGACACAGCAGCCCGTGGAACAGCTCGGCTGGCTGAATACGTTTATTATATATATCGCATTGCCGGCCCTGTTTTTTCAGCTGCTATCGAAAACGCCGGTTGAAAATCTGACCCGTTGGGATTTCATTGCCACGAATATCGGCGTTACCTTTGCGGTTTTTGTCATCACGCTGGGACTTGGATACCTCATAAGCAAAAGGCATCTGGGCGACGCAACCATGCAAGGGCTGGCCGGTGCCTACGGCAATATCGGTTATATGGGACCGGCACTGGCCATTCTTGCCTTCGGGGAAAAGGCGGCGGTGCCGGTGGCCCTGATCTTCTGTTTCGAGAATGTGCTGCACTTTACCAATGCCCCGGCGCTGATGGCCCTTTCCGGTGCGCGCAAGGGCAGTGTGCTCGGGTTAATCGGGCAAGTGATCCGCAGCATTGTGCTGCACCCGTTTGTTATCGCGACCTGTATCGGTGTTACTTTTGCCGTGATGCAAGCGGTGCCGCCAGCACCGGTAGAAAATCTGCTCTCTTATCTCGCACAGGCCGCCGCGCCCTGTGCCCTGTTTGCCATGGGGGTCACTCTGGCGCTGCGTCCGTTAAAGCGGGTGCCCTTGGAGCTGGGGTATATCGTTCCGGTAAAGCTGTTGCTGCATCCGGCACTGATGTATCTCGCGCTGAGTTATGCGGGCAATTTCGATCCGGTATGGGTCTTTACCGCCGTGCTGATGGCCGCTTTGCCCACCGCAACCAATGTGTTTGTCATCGCCCAGCAATACGGCATCTGGGTCGAGCGTGTATCGGCAACTATCCTTGTAACAACCATGCTGTCGGTAGTCACGGTCTCCGCGCTGCTGTACACCATCAAAACAGGCATTCTACCCGCTGACATCTATCCGTAAAATCCCGTTTTCATACACAGTAGTGTTGATTAAACTGAAACAGTAAATTCAGGGAGAGAACCAATGAAACGCGCATTTATCGGGGCCGCAATGATCGCGGCAATGACCGCTCACGCTGCGGCGGAGGACATCAAAATCGGGCTGATCCTCGGCTTTACCGGACCGATTGAGTCGCTGACGCCGGGCATGGCGGACGGGGCGGAACTGGCCTGGAAAGAGATTTCGGATTCCGGTTTGCTGCTGGACGGCGCAAAGATTGTGTCGGTCCGGGCGGATTCGACCTGCATTGATGCCGCCGCCGCAACAACTGCCGCCGAACGCCTTATCACCGCAGATAAAGTCGTCGCCATTATGGGCGCGGATTGCTCGGGCGTCACAACGGCGATTGCGAACAACGCGGCAGTACCGAACGGCGTGGTCATGGTCTCGCCCTCGGCAACTTCTCCGGCGCTTTCGACCATCGACGACAAGGATCACTTCTTTCGCACGGCACCATCGGATGCCCGTCAGGGGGAGGTGCTGGCCGATGTTGTCATGGGTAAGGGCATCAAAGAGGTCGCCGTGACCTACACCAACAATGACTACGGCAAGGGTCTGGCGGAGTCTTTTGCCTCCTCCTACGAAAAGCTTGGCGGCGAAATCTCGATCAGCGCAGCCCATGAGGACGGCAAGGCCGATTATTCGGCTGAAGTTGCCGCCCTTGATGCGGCAGGCGGCGATGCGCTGGTGGTGCTCGGCTATCTCGATCAGGGCGGCAAGGGCATCATACAGGGCGCGCTGGACGCCGGATCTTATGACCGGTTCGTGCTGGCGGACGGTATGATCGGGCAATCCCTGATTGACGCCATCGGTGAAGATCTGGAGGGCACGATCGGCACCCTGCCCGGCAGTGAGAGCGACAATGCCCGCAACTTCATCGCCTATGGCAAAAGCGCCGGTGTCGATGTGGACGGCCCGTTCCGTCCCGAAAGCTATGATGCAGGCGCTCTGATTGCGCTGGCCATGCAAGCAGCAGGCTCCACCGAGCGTTCCGCGATCCAGGCCGCGATGATCGACGTGGCCAATGCGCCGGGCGTGCAGATTCACACCGGACAGCTGGATTACGGCCTGTTCCTGCTGAAAAACGGCGTCGGCATCGACTATGTCGGCGCAACCAATGTCGAGTTCCTGCCGAACGGCGATATCCCCGGTTCTTATAAAGAACTGATCGTCAAGGGCGGTAAATTCGAAACAGTAACGGTCCGTTAATCCGCGCGTATGACAGAAAGCGGCAGGGTGACTGCCGCTTTCTTTTTTTGCTGCACTGCGGTATGCCTGACGTAATACGAACAAAGGAGAAGACGCATGAGCGCCATTATCGACATAACAGGCCGTGAAATTCTGGACAGCCGGGGCAATCCCACGGTTGAGGTCGAAGTTCTGTTGGAAGATGGCTCTCTGGGGCGGGCGGCGGTGCCCTCAGGCGCCTCCACCGGTGCCCATGAAGCGGTTGAACTGCGCGACGGCGACGACCGCTATAAAGGCAAGGGCGTTCTGAAGGCGGTTGAGGCCGTGAACACCGAAATCTTCGATGCACTGGCGGGCATTGACGCAACCAATCAGGCCATGATCGACGCCGCGATGATCGAACTGGACGGGACCGCCAACAAGGGCCGCATGGGTGCCAATGCCATCTTAGGTGTGTCGATGGCGACGGCCAAGGCCGCTGCGGACAGTGTGGGCCTGCCGCTTTACCGCTATATCGGCGGCGTTTCGGCTCATGTCCTGCCCTGCCCGATGATGAACATCATCAACGGCGGCGAGCACGCCGATAACCCGATTGATATTCAGGAATTCATGATCATGCCGGTCGCTGCGGAGAATATCCGCGGAGCGGTGCGCTGGGGCGCGGAAATCTTCCACACGCTCAAATCCGAATTGCAGGCCGCCGGTCATAATACCAATGTCGGCGATGAAGGCGGCTTTGCCCCGAACATCGCCTCTACCCGCGATGCACTCGATTTCATCATGAAGTCGATTGAAAAGGCAGGATACAAACCCGGCGACGAGGTGGCACTCGCACTGGACGCGGCCTCGACCGAATTTTTTAAGGACGGAAAATACCACCTCAAGGGTGAAGGCAAAGTGCTGTCCGCCGGAGAAATGGCGGATTACTATGCGGGCCTTTGCGATGATTATCCGATCATCTCCATCGAGGACGGGCTGGCCGAGGATGACTGGGACGGCTGGAAAGCGTTGACCGATAAAATCGGTGACCGGTGCCAGCTGGTCGGCGATGATCTTTTTGTCACCAACCCAGCCCGCCTGAATGACGGCATTGAACGCGGGATCGGAAACTCCATTCTGGTGAAAGTCAACCAGATCGGCTCACTTTCCGAAACACTGGAGGCTGTCAGCATGGCGCACAAAGCGCGCTACACGGCGGTGATGTCCCACCGCTCGGGTGAGACCGAGGATGCGACCATTGCCGACCTTGCCGTTGCAACGAATTGCGGACAGATAAAGACCGGTTCACTGGCGCGCTCGGACCGTCTGGCGAAATACAACCAACTGATCCGCATTGAAGAAGACCTGGGCGGATCGGCGGTATATGGTGGGTTATCTCTGCGCCGGTAATCCTGAAGGTGAGTGAATTAAGGTGAGTGGCAATCAAGTGCCTGTCATAAAGGATGCGTCATGCCTGTTTTTCGCAGATTAGGCGGGCAGGTCATAGCACTGGCCCTGCCGGTCGCCCTGCTCGGGGTCGTCTGGTTTTTCAGTTTACAGGCCTTCACCGGACATTACGGTCATATCGCGCTGGACAAAACCAAGCGCGATCTGGCTACTGCAGAACGTCAACTGGCCATGCTGACCGAACGCGAAGACGCCTTACGTAAACGCAATGCTGGCTTGAGTGCCGGGGCAGTGGACCTGGATCTGCTGGATGAGCGGGCAAGGGATGTGCTCGGCATGATCGGGCGCGAAGATGTATTCCTGATAGCTCATTAAAAGAAACCGCTGTTTAACAGGCAATCTTCAATCTGGCACAGCTTGTGTCACGGCCCGCTATAACGAAAGACTGACCACATGCCGATCATTGCTCTTTTTATAACCGCGTTTCTTGTGACCTTTTTGTATTTCAGAAAGCGGCGCCAGAAAACTGCGGACTGTATACACAAGGGTTTTGTTGCAGGCATTGTTGTTTCAGTAACCACTTTCGGAATTTTAACCGCATTTTCATACATTTAAAAAGATTCGTTTCATTATCTTGCGCCCCGCAATGACAATGAAGTTACAAATGCGCTTTACACTCCGGATATATACGAAATCATTATTTCTTTTAAGTAGAAGATAATTAGGTATAGCCGCGCCAGAAAACCGTCTTTTTATCAAACCGGCCACGGGAATGAGCTTTTAATATGATCGCACCGCAACTTGCCAAAGGCCGTGCCGAATACCGCAAAGCCTTCTGGGCCGCGCGTAACCTTTTCATAGTGGCGGGTATCTTCAGTTGTTTCGTCAACCTGCTGATGCTGACCGGCCCTTTATTCATGCTGCAAGTCTATGACCGTGTGCTGGCCAGCGGCAGTCAGGAAACACTGCTTGTCCTTTTTACACTCGTCGCCGGACTGTTCACCGTGATGGGTATGCTGGATTACTTGCGCGGCCGTATCCTTGCCAATGCGGGCGCAAGATTTCAGGCTTTGCTGGACGGTCGGGTTTTCGAGGGGGTCATGCGGCGCTCTCTGGCCCCTGCAGAACGGGCAAAGCCTGCCGCCGCTATGCGCGATCTGGAATCAATCCAGCAGTTTTTGGCCAGCGGTGCGCCGAATGCATTCTTTGATGCTCCGTGGGTCCCAATTTATCTGGGCATAATTTTCCTGTTTCACCCGCTTCTCGGACTTATGGGCGTTGCCGCATCTATCTTTTTGTTTTTTATTGCTTTTCTCAATCAGCTTATGACGGCAGAACCGGAAATCCAGTCGCGTAGCGCCTCTGCGGAAAGTGAAAAATTCTCAGAATCCGTACGTCGCGAAGCGGAGATCATCCGTGGCCTTGGCATGGGCGAAGCTGTGCGCGGAAAATGGGGGGGCATGCGCGGTAAGGCGCTGGAAGCGCAAATGCGTCACTCCAGCCGGGCCGGTTTTTTCCAGACATTTTCAAAAACATTCCGCATGTTTTTGCAATCGGCGATTTTGGCCCTGGGCGCATGGCTCGCGGTAAAACAGGAAATATCACCCGGCGTTATGATTGCATCCTCAATCATCATGGGCCGCGCACTGGCACCGGTTGATCAAGCCATTGCAAATTGGCGGGGGTTTATCCGCGCACGGCGCGGGGCGCGCTCTTTACAGGAATTTTTCGCGGTGACTCCTGTCGAAGAACAGAAAACCACCCTGCCCGAACCAAGACCGAAGCTGGAGATTGCCGGTCTTGCCGTCGCAGCCCCCGGTGACCGAAACCCGATTATCCGTGGGGTCACATTCAATGTTGAACCCGGCGAGGCCGTCGGCGTTATCGGTCCCAGTGCAGCCGGTAAATCGACACTGGCCAGAGCTTTGGTCGGAGCCTGGCCGTCTCTTATCGGTGAAATCCGTTTTGACGGCGCGACATTCGACCAATGGAACGAGACGGAACTCGGGCGGCGTATCGGATATCTGCCCCAGGAAGTCGGTTTATTTGCGGGCACGATCGCACAAAACATCGCACGTCTGTCTCCTGATACAAACGAGGCCGAAGTGGTTGAAGCCGCAAAAAGGGCAGGGGCACATCGCATGATTGTCGGCCTGCCAAATGGTTATGACACCGAAATCGGTGAAAGCGGCGGACAACTTTCCGGCGGACAAAGACAGCGTATCGGCCTGGCCCGCGCGCTGTACGGTGATCCGCCATTGCTTCTCTTTGATGAACCGAACGCCAATCTTGATGCGGAAGGTGAGGCCACACTGGTACAATCTATCCGCGATGCAAAAAAACGCGGCCGTGCCGTGATCGTCATGGCGCACAGACCAAGCGCCATTGCCGCCTGTGATAAACTGCTGGTGATGCGTGACGGCATGCAACAGGCTTTCGGCCCGCGCGATGAGGTCCTGCAGGCAACGACCGTCACCAAAGCAAAACAGCAACAGGCCGCCCGCGCACAGCAAACCGCACCGGCACCCCGCACCGCCGCCGCAGGTGGAGGACGGCAACGATGAAAACGAAAGAACCGGACTACGCCCACGATCCCGCGCGCTGGAAATCCGGCACACATATTATTTTTGGCACAATCATCATCGTCGGATTATTCGGTGGCGGCGGATTATGGGCGACCCAGACAGAGATCAGCGGCGCTGTGGTGGCCACCGGTGAATTGCGCGTTGAAACAAAGCAAAAGCCGGTACAGCACCCCGAGGGCGGTGTTGTCGGCGAAATTTTTGTCCGTGAGGGCCAAAGGGTACAGGCGGGACAGCCACTTTTGCGGCTGGAACAGACAGCACAAAATGCTACACGCGCGATCCTTGAGGGCCAGATCAATGAACTGATGGCCAGGGAAGCGCGCCTTCTTGCCGAACGGGACAGCAAAACATCCCTGACGTTTCCCCCGCAACTGCTCGGCAAAGCTTTCGGTAATACGGAAGTAGATAAGGTCATAAAAGATCAGAAGAGCCTGTTTTCCGCACGGTTGACAGGATACCGGCAACAGGCGGCACAGTTACGTGAACGGGTCGGGCAAATCGAAAGCGAAATCAACGGCTCCTCCTCCCGCCTTGCCTCGTTCCGCGAACAGCTGCAATCCGTTGAGGGCGAACGCGCGCGTGTGGTTACACTGCTGGCGCAAGGGTTGACCACTGAAAGCCGCCTTCAGGGAGTATTACGGGAAAAAGCCCGCATCGAAGGAGAGATCGGCGCACTCAATTCCTCAAATGCCGGTCTTGTACGGCAAATCCAGGAAACGCGGATCGAGATGACCCGCTTACGGGAAAGCCGCCGCGAAGAGGCTCTCTCTGAATTACGCCAGGTGCAGGGACAGATAAACGAGATTGAACAACGCATCGTTGTCTCCGACGATAGCATCCGGAAAATCCAGCTCGTTGCACCGCAAGCCGGTGTGGTACAGGATCTTTCGGTCTTTTCAGCCGGAGCCGTGGTTGCCCCCGGAGAGCCTGTTATGGTGATTGTCCCGACCAGCGATCGCCTGGTACTGGAGGCGAAGGTAGAACCCACAAAACGCGACCAGATCAGGATCGACGGCCCGGCAAGGGTACGCTTTACAACATTCAATCAGCGCACGACGCCGGAACTGCAAGGCTCAGTTGCCAAAATCTCATATGACCGTAAAATCGACGAAGTCACAGGCGCGGCATTCTTTGCGGTTGAAGTACTGCTATCGAATGCGGAGCGCAACAGGTTGGGCAGCGATAACCAGCTTGTCCCCGGACTGCCCGCAGAGATCTATATCGAAACCGGCAAACGCACGCCGATGAGCTATATCCTCAAACCGCTCCAGGATAACTTTGCAAGGGCCGGAAACGAACAATAATCACATCCTGCGCGGGAAACGGATTTCGAATCGATCCGGTAACTTTCCGTTAAGGTTTGCGCCATAACGACATGATTTACGCAGTAAGCAGTATTTCAAAATGTAACAAAGCTGCTAAAACGAACGCCGAGCAGTGGAGTACATAAAAATGACGGATCTCACCCTTGCAACGCTATTGAGTTCAAGGATTTGCCATGACCTGATCAGCCCGGTCAGCGCAATCAATAACGGCCTGGAAATCATGGCTGATGAGCAGGACCCTGAAATGCGCAGAATGGCGATGGACCTGATCCATTCCAGCGCCGCCAGCGCATCCGCTAAACTACAATTCATGCGCGTTTGTTTTGGTGCCGCAGGATCAATGGCGGAAAATATTCCATTGGATGATGCAAAGGCGCTTGTAGAATCACTGACAAAAAACACGCCGGTTACTCTGCATTGGAAAGCGGGCGAAGTGATGCTCGACAAGGAGGCCGTTAAACTGCTGCTGAATTTTGCACTGGTCGGTTTCGAGGCATTGCCAAGGGGCGGAAACCTTCACATCGGAGCACGCAAGGAAGGCGCAACCAGCCTGATGATCTCAGCCGAAGGTCCCAAAGCGCGGCTGCAGCAATCCTCGGCTGATATCCTGCAAAACGGCGCGGCGCTCAGCGAAATTGACGCCAAACAGTCCAGTCTGTTTCTGACCCATGAAATCGCCCGCTCTCTCGGGGCAACTGTTCATGTGGAAATACAGGACGAGCGTGTTGAAATCGGCGCGACATTATAATATCGCGCCGCCCCTGTAACGTCTGTTACGGCATTTTACCGGATATTTTTGACAGTTTACACTGCCCTTTACCTGTGGTGACTGCGCAAAAGCCTTTCACCACCAGTTCAGCTCTGAGACAAAACGTCTTAAGCGGATTCACCCTCGATCATTCCCTCTTCCGCAGCCAGTTCGCGCATACGGGCAGAAAGTTTTTCAAAAGCGCGCACTTCAATCTGGCGGATGCGTTCGCGGCTGACGTTGTAAACTTCGGACAACTCTTCAAGTGTCACGGGATCATCCTTCAGCTTGCGTTCCGATAAGATATGCTGCTCGCGCTCGTTCAGAGCATCCATCGCCCGCGTCAGCAAATCCATACGTTTGTCATATTCCTCGGATTCGGCATAAGACCCTGCGGTATCAGCGTCCTCATCAGGCAGCCAGTCCTGCCATTCGGCATGCCCCTCACCATCCCCCTTAAGCGGTGCATTTAAAGAAGCATCCCCGCCACCGCCCATACGCCGGTTCATGGAGACAACATCCTCTTCGGACACAGCAAGCTGTTTGGCAATCGTCTGCACGTTTTCCGGACGTAAATCGCCCTCCTCCAGCGCACCAATACGGTTTTTTGCGCGGCGCAGATTAAAGAACAGCTTTTTCTGGCTGGCCGTAGTGCCCATTTTCACCAGCGACCAGGACCGCAGGATATATTCCTGTATCGAAGCGCGAATCCACCACATGGCATACGTTGCGAGGCGAAAGCCTTTATCGGGATCAAACCGCTTGACGGCCTGCATCAAACCGACATTGGCCTCAGACACAACCTCGGAAATCGGCAGTCCGTAACCGCGATAGCCCATAGCAATCTTGGCCGCAAGGCGCAGGTGTGAAGTCACCATCAAATGCGCCGCTTCGGTGTCTTCGCGCTCGATCCAGTCCCGTGCAAGCTGAAATTCCTGCTCTTTTTCCAACATCGGGAATTTACGGATTTCCGACAGATAACGGCTGAGGCCGTTTTCAGAGGTAAGAGCCGGGACATTACCGGTTGCAACTGCCATTAAGATCGCTCCATTGTAACCACAATAGCTTTTAGCTATACAATTTTCAGGTCAGCACTAAGGCAAACGCCAAAATCCCCATTTTTAAAGGCGGTGCTGCAATATGTAAGGACAGATAAGGCGAAATTCCATAACCAAAAACTATAAAATATTGCAATTACGTAAAAATATCGCAGACATTTTAGTTTTCCGTAGGCGGCTCCGGCGGGATCGGCGCGATTGGCACACCGTCCTCTTTCAGCTCTTTGACCTCCTCCGGCGAAGCATTGCCCCGGATCGGGCGGTGTTCCATCTCACCATCATGCATTTTGCGCGCTTCTTCCGGAAACGAATGCCCGACATCCTCTGTTTCAGCCATGACTTTGGACCGGAAAGCCCTGACATGGTTATAAAACTCTCCCGGAGTGATTTCAGGTGTCTTTTTCGGGACACCGGGAGCCATCAGCGTCTTTTCAATTGTAACAGACCCGCATTCGGGACAGGAGACAAATCCGGCAGCAGCCTGTTTGTCATAGGCGCTACTGTTTTCAAACCAGGCCTCAAACCGATGGGCCTGTTCGCATTGGAGCGTGTAACGGATCATGCATTCATATCCGGGTTTGCAGGTGATGCAGTCATTACGTTTCAGCTTGGGAAAAGTTCCCCGGCGCAAGCGGCTTATGCATGCGCCGGATACAAGACACAGCCCCTAAGCGGGGCTTTACAAAATATCTGAAATCTGTCGCGATTACGTCAAGGACCCGCAGAACCGCTGGATACGGGTACAGGCTTCTTCCAGCACGGCATCGGATGTTGCGTAACTTGCGCGGAAATAGGGCGACAGGCCGAAGGCAGCACCGTGAACGGCGGCCACACCTTCAACTTCCAGCAATTCTGTGACAAAATCCTCGTCCGTTTCGATCTTTTTTCCGGAGGGTGCGGTTTTGCCGATACAGCCTTTGATCGATGGATAGACATAAAACGCCCCTTCAGGCACAGGGCATTCAATCCCGTTACACTGGTTTAGCATGGACACCACCAGGTCACGGCGACGCTGAAACGCCTCACGGCTTTCGGCAATATAATCCTGAGGACCGTTCAGCGCCTCAACCGCTGCCCATTGGGAAACGGAGGACGGGTTGGACGTTGACTGGGACTGAACCTTGCGCATAGCCCCGATCAGGTGTTCCGGCCCGCCCGCATACCCGATGCGCCAGCCGGTCATGGCATAGGCTTTGGAGACACCATTGATGGTCAGGGTCCGGTCATTCAGCTTCGGTTCCACCTGTGCCGGTGTACAGAATTCAAACGGCGGATAGGCGATATGTTCATACATATCATCGGTCATGATCCAGACGTGCTCATGTCTGAGCAGCACATCCGTCAGCGCCTTAAGCTCGTCGCGGCTGTACCCTGCACCCGTCGGGTTGGAGGGTGAATTAAAGATCAGCCATTTGGTCTTTGGCGTGATCGCCGCCTCCAACATATCAGCGGTCAGTTTAAAGCCGGTCTCGATCCCCGCCTCGACAGGCACAGGCACACCGCCGCCCAACAGGACCATATCGGGATAACTGACCCAGTAGGGCGCGGGGATAATGACCTCATCCCCGGGATTCAGCGTAGCGATCAAAGCGTTGTAGAGGACCTGTTTACCACCCGTACCAACACTGATATTTTTGCGTTCGTACTTCAGGCCGTTTTCACGCTCGAATTTCGCACAGATTGCATCCTTGAGTTCAACGATACCATCAGGCGCGGTATATTTCGTTTTACCCGCATCAATCGCTGTTTTCGCTGCTGTCTTGATATTCTCCGGCGTGTCAAAATCAGGTTCTCCGGCACCAAGACCGATCACGTCTTTACCGGCAGCCTTGAGTTCATTGGCTTTCGTCGTGACAGCGATGGTGGGCGAAGGTTTCACACGGGCGAGAGACGCAGCGAGAAACGACATGGTTT
>CALFWP010000047.1 GCA_937927905.1 uncultured Neomegalonema sp. | reverse complement strand
AGGCGGATAGCCCTATCTTTTTCCGGTTTGAGACAGGCTTCGTGCGCCCTGCCTTTTGCTTGAACACGAAGGCCTGCAACACTGTTTCAACCGGGATGAAAGGTTTTACGCTGCGCTGAGCAGATTTGTGGCGCGCCGCCTGGATTCGGGGTCGAGGATCGACCCCTCAAGTTTTCCTGCAGAACGGATAGAAGCGGCGTACTCTTCCGTAACATCCCAGACACCCAGGTAGACCGCGTCCCGCCCGCTGCCGCTTTCACCGATAATATCGGGTGCCCATCCGCCGCGCCGGTATATGGGAATCATTCTCCGGTCGAACACGCCGACAATCTGCCTGATGCCCGAGCGCAGCCCTGTCTCGCAAATGCCGAGTAAGAGTGCGGTTGTCGCCTGGTGCAATCCGGCCTGCACCTGCCCTGATTTATCACTTTCAATACAAAAGCGTGTACATTCCCAGATCAGCGGACTTTCGATGATTGTACCGTCAAAAGCAGAAACAAACACATCGCGCAACATGGTGTCACCCGTTGTCGGTAATAATCTTAATGAGCCAAGGTGTATTCCGGCCTCATCCGTACAAATCAGATAAAGCGGATTTATCGGATCATACTGGTCAATTTCCCAGCCTTTGCTGTCAATGGTCACGTCCCATCCCAGTCGATCCGCGAAAAGCCGCTTTCGCGCCCTGAACATCTCGTCGAGCAGGTCCTCGTTGCTGTTGAGGTCCATACCTTTTACTAGTCGGATTTTCATAATGTGGCTCCATTGCTAACCTATAGGTGCAATTGTATGGGCCGATTATTAAAAGTTAAGGGAATTATTTTAAATTACCCTTATAGGTAGAAAATCCCTAAAATTGTGATCAGTCGGGGGGGTGTATCAGTCCTAACGTCAGGGCTTTGGCCACAGCATGTGTACGATTGACGGCGCCCAGTTTATGTCGTGACGTATCGAGATATACGCGCACAGTCCGTTCTGAGATTGCAAGAATATCACCTATTTCTTCGGTTGTTTTGCCCGCAGATGCCCATTGAAGCACGTCCCGCTCCCGTCCGGAGAGAGAAACAGGCTCGATTTTCTCCAGCACACCCTCCACACGCGCCGTTGCCTCGTGCAGAGCATGAGCAATATTGTGAAGCTGCGGCAGGTTTTCGCGCATCTGATATTGCCATTCCTGCTCGCTACGGGATGTTGATACAGAAAAGATAGCGTGTTGTCCGTTTGGACCTCTGACAGGAACGGTTAACCCCGACACACCTATAGAATGTCCGGCCGCATCTTCGGCAAATTCACGTCGGCGTTTGCTGCTCCAATCCAGGTCCGCCCAGTTGAAAGGCATAAAGGCCCGGCTGCCCTCTTCGACAACCGGGTCTATCTCGAAATAGTTTTTCGTATAATATCGCGCTATCCATTCATCCGGGTATGTCAGGCGCAAAAACGCACCGTCACGGGTCAGCCCCTTTACGTTGACAGCGTGATAAACAAGATGATCAACGCCATAAGCATCCCGGATTTCGTCATAAATGACGGCCATATCCTTCGCGTTTCTCGCATTGGCGAGGTGATCAAGTATATCGCGAGCTTTCTTCATGTCTGCCATACATCAAAATTTAGTGCATAATGGCGGATTTACCTAATAAACTATTGGTTGTGTCTTCGTGCTCACCCGATAAATCGATTTCTTTCCGCAGAGAAACTGCGGCGATCCCCAGCAGATCTGCCGAGTAGGAAAACCCTGCACTACGGGTTTGTGTTTCCAAAAGTGCAATTATTTGTTGTAATTGTTCGTGTTTCACCGAAAAGTCTCCATTCACCCCACTGTATACGAGTAAATGTGTTTTGTGGTTTTTATGCAAATCGGCATAACGGCATTGTCAAAAATGACGAGAGAACAAAATAAGAATATCCCTGGTGCTTTAAATCAGGTGCTGTAAAGCGGTTTTATTGGTGTGTATTGATTTCCGGTGATTGTGCTTATGCACCCTATGATTGTTTTTTGATTACACGGAATGCGAGGTAAACACTCAGAACAGCAAAAATCAGACCGCCTGTATATTGCCCGATCAATACTCCTTCAGCGCCGAGGTAATTTGCTCCGACCCAGGCAAAGGGAATGGTGCCGAGTATATGATTGCCCCAGTTTAATAACGTAGATGTGAAGGGACGTCCCAGATTGTTGAACATTGCATTGGTTGTAAACAAAGTGGCATTAAACACGTATGCGAGTGAAAGCGGACCGCAAAACAAAAACAACAATGTACGTGCCTGGCCTTCGGTGTTGAATATATCTGAAAAATGCCACCTTAGCGCGAACAATACCAGTGATATTGTCGTTACGTAGAGTCCCGCAAGAATCAGGGATTTAATAAGAGTTTCCCGTATGCGACCGGTTTTTCCGGCACCGAAATTCTGACTGACAATCGGCCCGACTGCTCCGGATAGTCCGAATATGAAACAAAATGCCAGCGGTGCGAGCCGCCCGACGACCGCATAGCCTGCAACCGCTTCGGTCCCGAAATCCGAGATCATACGGGTGATCACCGCATTGCTGACAGGGGATGCGAAGTTTGTCAGCAAAGCCGGCCCTGCTATGGCAAAAACCGGCGTAAGATCACTGATTACGCTTCTGATATTCGGGCATTCAATACCATTATGTAGAAAAAGAACCGGTCTCCATGCAATAAACGCGGATACGATCCTCGAAACCAGTGTGGCCCAGGCCGCACCTTCCAGACCCCAGCCGAACCCGAAAATAAACAATGGATCAAGGGCGGCATTGACCAGTGCTGCGGCAAGCGTGGTGTTCATAGCCCGGCGAGCATCTCCATGGCTGCGCAACAGTGCGGCCCCTGAAATGCTGAGCATCAAAAACAACGTTCCGGCCCCGGCAATGCGTAAATAAGAGACAGCGGCACTATGGGCATTGCCTTTTGCGCCGAGCCAATCGAGGAAGACCGGTGCGTATACTATCAGAAGCATACTCAGGATCAGACCGCAGAAAAATGTGATGGCAGCAATGTTTCCGGCTACATTGCGGGCGCGTTCTCTGTCGTTCCGTCCTAAAGCCTGTGCAGTGAGTGCGCCCATGGCTATGGCCAGCCCTATGCCGATTGAGGTCATGAAAAACAGGAGTGTTGCGGCATATCCGATGGCGGCGGTCAATGCGCTGTCGCCCAGCAGGGATATGAAAAACAAATCTGCAAAATCGACCAGAAAAATCGCCAGAAGGCCCGCGCCGGAGCTGGCGGACATGACAGTTACATGGCGCAGTATAGACCCTTCCAGGAATACGGCTGATGTACGCTCGCTGCTCATATCGGACTTTCAAATGGGAGTAGGCCGGTGTTTACATCCTTGAGGGTGCTCCGGCTTTATTCCGGGACCAGCCGGAAACGAGCAAGAATCGTATGATCGTCAATGCTGCGCTCTTCAATATAGCGCATGCCGGTGGTCTTATCTTCGATCAGCAGATAAAAAGATGAACCGAAGCGGGAAACGCTCATGACGCTTGACCCATCCGGTATAATGAACCGGCCTTCACTCAGATTGGAGTTTAGCGGTCCAAGAGGTTGGGATAACCGGAAAATCAGCGCAATCGCAATGCCCAGGATGCCGACCATCATGATAATCATAGACAGGCTTACAAGTTGCCGGAACCGGCGCAGCTGTGGCGGTTCGTAAATCTCTTCATCATTGTCGCGATTGCGCTTTGAATGGTGTAAGTCGCCGGTCATGGAAAAGGATACTCCAATAAGTCCTCTTGAGGTGACGCTTGCCCGTGAAGCAAAGGGTGTGCGGCTTGATAAGGCCCTGACTGATGCCGCCGCAACGCCCGGCCTCAGCCGTTCCCGCATCCGCGCATTAATTGAGGGAAGCGCGGTGAACCGCCTTTCCGATCCGGCGCAGACGGTCACGGACCCGTCGGCGAAAGTCAAGGGTGGAGAGGTTTTCCTTATCACGGTTCCGCCGCCTTTGGATGCCGAACCGCAGCCTGAGAATATCCCGCTAAAGATATTGTTCGAGGACGGACATCTGATTGTTGTTGATAAACCGGCGGGCATGGTGGTTCACCCTGCGCCTGGGGCCAGGACCGGAACACTGGTCAATGCGCTTTTGGCACATTGCGGAGAGACTTTGTCCGGTATCGGCGGCGAGAAACGCCCCGGCATTGTACACCGCATCGATAAGGATACGTCGGGCATTCTGGTTGTGGCAAAATCCGATGCGGCGCATCAGGGGCTTGCCGCGCAATTCGCGGCGCATGATCTTGAACGCAGCTATGCCGCCCTTGTCTGGGGCAAACCGGACCGTTCGGACCCCCGTATGGCCGGGCTGCCCGCTGTTTCATTTGAACCGGAATGGGTCAGGGTGGAAACGACAATTGGACGCTCGCGTTCTGACCGTAAGAAAATGGCTGTTAATGTCCGTGACGGCCGCCGTGCTGTGACAAGGTTTAAGCGCCTTGCGGAGCTTGGCCCGTGCTCATTGGTGGAATGCCGCCTGGAAACCGGGCGCACTCACCAAATCAGGGTACATTTGACCCATCTCGGGCACCCTCTGGTCGGAGCGTCCCACGCGCTTCATTTATCAGCACTTCACCAAGGTTCAGCCCGCTAAGCTTGGCGCGGACATCTTCGATCTGGACATTGTCAGGTTTCGTGGTCTCGATCACCGAGCCGCCACGAA
>CALFWP010000046.1 GCA_937927905.1 uncultured Neomegalonema sp. | reverse complement strand
CTTAAAACACCTTTAAATTCAGCAGTAATTTTGTTGTGAACGCTATTTTGTCAACATTGCAGCTAACGGTCTCGTATATGAAACGTAGCGTGTAAAAAGACGCTGACTTTTCGGATTATGCACGAGCCGAATTTTTAAATTTTTCTTTTTATCTTTATTTATCTAAAAGCCAAATTTAAAAATTTGGCGTTCTTCACAAATACACACAAACCTCTCGAAAAGCCCGATGCTGGTGCGCGATGCCGCCAGTATAGGTTCGGTATATTTTTCAACATTCTGTGCATCGGCCACAAACACATCAAGCGTATCGGCCTGTTCCTGTTTGTTGAAATAAAGCTGTGCCTCGGCAAAAGGCATAAAGGCGACGTTATAGTCGATATCCTGCACACCCAGTTTGAATGTCTGAATGATGGGATAATC
The DNA here is from genome assembly GCA_937927905.1 of uncultured Neomegalonema sp. Lineage (GTDB taxonomy): Bacteria > Pseudomonadota > Alphaproteobacteria > Rhodobacterales > Rhodobacteraceae > JAHDDY01. The sequence goes on along the minus strand of CALFWP010000046.1, from coordinate 3,086 downwards.
TTTTACGCGCGGCAGCGGCGTGGCCGAAAACGGTGTGATGTCTCCGTCAGGTGAAATCAGGGTGATGAAATCACCGACGCGCAAGCCCAGCTTCGCGGCCAGATTCGCGCCCAGAGCAACACCGTCATCCTCACTAAAATTATCCAGCGACCCGTTGCTGGTTTGCGGTTCGGCCAGCTTGAACAAAAGTTCAAGATCACCCTTTCGGATACCGCGGACCAAAACGCCTGAATGCCGGTCATTGCCTGTCGCCAGCACCTGGCCCTGAACGACTGGGACCACATAATCAACGCCGTCAACGGTGCGGATCTGATCGGCAACCGTATCGTAGTTTTCAAAGTCTCCGGTCTGAGAGACCACGTTGATATGCGGACTGCCGCCGATGATCTGGGAAATTAGAGTTTCACGAAATCCTGTCATGACCGCCATGACGACAATCAATGTCGCAACGCCCAGGGCAATACCCACAAGCGAAAAGCCTGCAATGACAGAGACAAAGCCTTCTTTCTTGCGGGCTCTGAGATATCGCGATGCAATCATCCATTCGAACGCGGCAAAAGCTTTGGTTTGTACCGTTCTGATTCCGGATGTCGGTACAACGGCAATGTCCTTGAGGTATGTGCTTTCAGTATCAGGTGCATCCGCTGTCCCGACAGATGGTGCGGCAGGTATATTTGCCCTTTCATGTGCCATATCCGCCTTCGGCGAGATAACAGACTGCGAGGGTATCCGCTCATTTACAGCCGGGTTTTGTTGTGGCGCTACGCTTTTCTGTGCCTGAAGGGATGGCGCTGATGGTGCAGATGATTTGTCTGACCGTTTTTCGGACATCATCGCTTTTTTGTTTGTTTGCTTGACCGGCGGTGATCCGTTTGCTGATGGTTCCGGTGCAACAATTGTCTGTGTTGCCTTAAAATTGGGGACCGGGTCGGTCAATTCCGTGCCGACAGACCAGTCAAAAGCTGATTTCGGTGGAACTTTGACTTTAGGAAATACAGGTACACCGGCGGCATAGGTTGGAGCGCGGTTGATAACACGGGTGGTCTTTTTGCGTTGTCCGGTGCCGGTTTGTTTTGCCTGAGCTGTTTTTTTCAGAGCCTGTCCAGCTAAAGGAGGGGCCGGAACAAGGCTCACATGTCGCGGCTTTTGTACTGTTGCAGCTGTTTGACCTGTTTTGTCTGCCGCGTTGGTTTTTTGCCCGGAAAATTGTGATGCCTTGACAATATTTGATGTTGCTCTGGTCGCGACAGGTGTGCCCGGTTTTGTTGTTTTCTGAGTGGACTTCCGGGCGGCGCGAACACGGTCGGCAAGTTTGGTTTCTTTTATTGCTGCTGACGTTGTGGAACTTTCCTTAGTAACCTGTTCTTTTTTGTCGCTAAAGCGTCCGATCACATCACTTTCAGGCTTTTCCTCCGCAGTAGAACTGCGTGTTTTGTCCTGAACGGCCGCATTTGGTGTTATTGCCGTTTCTATTATAGAAATCGGGTCAGTTGTATCAGCGACGGTATCCGCTGTGCTAATCGCGCGATCCATAATTGAGGGAGAAGCGGTGCTTTTTTTCTCCTGTTCTGCAAGAATATCATCTGCAGCAGTATCTCCGGCAGCAATTCCGGGCTGTCGGGGTGTTTGCGCAAAGGCTCTGTCCATAAGCGAAGAGCCTTTGCGGGAGGGCGCGGGTGTTTGAACTATGGGTTTATTGTCCGGCTCGCGGGGTTTTTCCGGTTTTGTCTTGGCCGGTTCCGCTGCATCGCTGTACCTGCCCACCAGCATTTCGCGGCGTTGCGGCGATTTCGGTTTGTCCTGGCCTGGCATGTCATAAGATGCGATCCGGTTTTCAGGGGGCGGCGGGGGTTGAGGAGCAGGAGCTTGCACCTTGCCGCCTTCATCGGTTTGTGATCGTCTTTTTACGCGTTGTGCAGCACGTTTTGCCTGCTCCGCCCGATCCTCTGCGGACGGAGCGAAAAAGGATCGCTCAGTGGGTTTATAGTGATCGGCGCTATCGTCACGGGCACTGAAAGAGTGTTGTGCCGGTGTGTCTTCTATCCGTTCGAGTGCGGATCCCAGGATAGATGTGTCCTGCTGTTTTGGCTCTTCTGAAATTGAAGCGATGACATTTTGAGCGGACTCGTCCGCTTTGGCTCTGGCACGCATTGCGCGTGCAATCGGGTCACCGTTCTTGTTTTTGTTTTCTGATGCCAAAGACCCGCACCCTTCAGATTTACCCGCGCCCGAACTGCGCAGCGAGCCGGTTGATCAGGGCATCGGGAGTCAGATTTTCGGTTTCGCCGGTCCGCCGGTCTGCCAGTTCAATCGTTCCTTCTTTCAGGCCGCGCGGTCCCACCACGGCTTTCCAGGGACACCCGATCAGATCGACTGTTGCAAACTTACCCCCCGCCCGTTCGTTTCGGTCGTCATAAAGCACATCAAGGCCCATAGCCCCCAAACGCTCATACAGGCTTTCACAGGCGGCATCCGTATCCGTATCGCCCTGTTTGAGATTGACAACAGCAATCTCGAACGGTGCGATGCTTTCCGGCCAGATGATGCCTTTATCGTCATGGCTTGCCTCGATAATACCACCGGCAAGACGCGAGACACCAATGCCGTAGGATCCGCCCTGAAGCGGAACAAGCTCACCCTCAGCATTAACGACTTTGGCACCCAGCGGCTCTGAATATTTTGTTCCGAAATAGAAAATATGCCCGACCTCAATGCCGCGTGCGGTTATCCGGCGTTCTGCAGGAACTTCGGCTTCAAATGCGGCCTGATCATGTTCATCCTCGGTGCGGGCGTAAGAAGATGTCCATTCATCCTTAATGGCTTGCATTTCGGATACATCCCAATAATCCGATCCGCGCTCACCGAGCGTCAGTTCGGCAAGGTTGCGATCTAGAAATACTTCAGACTCTCCTGTATCGGCGAGTATGAGGAACTCATGTGCCATGTCACCACCAATCGGCCCGCTTTCTGCGCGCATCGGTACCGCTTTGAGGCCCAATCGTTCAAAAGTTCTTAAATAACTTACGAACATACGATTATAGCTTGCCTGTGCGCCGTTTTTGTCAATGTCGAAGCTGTAGGCGTCT
>CALFWP010000045.1 GCA_937927905.1 uncultured Neomegalonema sp. | reverse complement strand
AGGTGCAGACAAGAACGAGCGCCCTCTGATCGCGAGACCGGGGCAATTGCCCCTGCCCCATGAACGCCCGAAAGGATGCAATTTCGGGCCGCGTTGTCTGCACTTTCAGGAAGGAGTCTGCAACGCACGCGAAGTCCCGATGCAGGCTGTTCCCGGACACACGGACCATCACAGCCGCTGTGAGCGTTTTGCGGGGCTGGACTGGAAAGCCCTGCCCGACGGTATCCACACCCATCCCGCGACAGAGCGCGGCAAGGAAATCCTGCGCGTCGATAATCTGAAAAAATACTACAATGTTGCGGCCAGTTCGATGTTCGGTGGCACGGAAAACCGCACCGTCAAGGCCAATGAAACGTTGTCTTTCACCGCACATGAAGCCGAAACGATTGCGATTGTCGGGGAAAGCGGCTGCGGAAAATCCACACTGGCGAAGGTGCTGCTCGGTCTTGAAACGGCGACTGAAGGCACGGTCACACTGGACGGTAAGGAAATCCAATCAACCGGCATCGAAGACCGCGATACCCGCACCGTCGCCGCGATTCAGATGGTGTTCCAGAATCCTTTCGATACGCTGAACCCCAGCCACAGCGTCGGCTCGCAAATCATCCGCACACTCGAAAAATTTGACATCGGCACGACCAAGGCCGAGCGGCACGAGCACATGCTCAAACTGCTGGACCTCGTAAAACTGCCCCGCGAGTTTGCTAAACGGATGCCGCGTCAGCTTTCCGGCGGCCAGAAACAGCGGATCGGCGTGGCCCGTGCCTTTGCCGGTGCCCCGCAAATCGTGGTTGCAGACGAGCCGGTCTCGGCACTCGATGTCTCGGTACAGGCGGCGGTGACAGAACTGCTGATGGATATTCAGCGCGAGAGCGGCACAACGATGCTGTTTATCAGCCACGATCTCAGCGTCGTGCGCTACATCGCGGACCGCGTGATCGTGATGTATCTTGGGCATATTGTGGAGCAAGGCACCACTGACGAGATTTTCTCCCCGCCCTATCATCCCTATACCGAAGCCCTGCTCTCCGCGATTCCGATTGCCGATACCAGCGTGGAAAAACGTCATGTTGTTCTTGAGGGGGATATCCCTTCTGCCATGAACCCGCCTACGGGTTGCCCGTTCCAGACCCGTTGCGCCTATAAATCGCATGTTCCTGAGGGGCTTTGCGAACGCGAGGTTCCTCCTCAGCGGGAGCTTGGCAACGGACATGCGATTAAATGCCATCTAAGCGAAGCGGACTTGAACGCCATGGAACCGATTTTATCTTTTTCACCGAAAACACACACAACAGGTGCGCAAACGCTCTAACAAACTGCTGAAGGCCGGTGTTTCAGATATTTTTTAAAGCGGTTGCCGGTAAGGAAATCCTGGCCTTTAGCAGCGCTTCATTCATGCGTTGCGATGTTAAAATGACACCGCGATTCCCGCTGATAGACAGGGAGCGCGCCTTTTCGGTTATGGTGCCAATATAGCGCATCTTATCGCCGAATGTGGCAATGGTCAGCGGCCCGCAATCCATTGCGAAACGGGCGTTCGGATGCTCTGCCATCAGGGAAACTGCGGCATCCACAGCGTTCTGAAGCGATGTAAAAATGATCTGATACGCTCCATCCGCTTCAAGAAGTAACGCACCGTCATGCATATTTTGCAGCGGACGTTCAGGATCGCTGACCGCCAGTACGACACCGAAATCGATCGGGGCACTCTCGCCATCCGCAAGTCTCTCGCCGGGCATCAGGTCATGGAAGCACTGTTCCGCTAATGCTTCAGCAACTGACAATGTATCATCAGGCCATTGGCACCGCTCTATCTTAACGGTCTGGGAAATTTTCCTGTAATTTTCGATAACAGATCCGTTTGCGTTGGCTGTTACGGAAATATTTTCTGCAACAGTGATTGCAACACCACCTTCGCTGTCGAATGTGAAGACGTCCGAAACTTGTCCATCCGCAACACGGACGATATATGTCCCGGCCGGAAGCGCATATTCCATCTCGCGCCGCTCCATTTCATCCAGATTCAGCTGAACGGCGACATGCGGCAACAAAGACGGCCCGTCACTGCAAAACGCCGGATCATCATATGCCGGTTCTTTTGAGGAAAAAAGGACCTCCAACGATCCGTTAAGATCACGGCTGTATCCCGCGCCGCAAGCGCGACAAGCCATAAGTGCGGGGATGTCGGACAGTGTCTGTGCTTCTAAAGCGGATCCTCTGCAGACAGGGCAAACTGCACGATACTTCAAATTGATATCGCCTGCTTTCACCGCCAGTAAACAGACACGCAGAGCCTCCGACCTACTGATATTGAGGCAACGGGCAAGACGCTTGGAACGTAACTCAATCCGGTCCGCATCCGGTGCCACCGTCAGCCACTGGGTAAACTGTTTCAACAGCCTTTCTGTCCCGTTTTCTGCTTCGGGCAATGTCGTAGCGCCCGTTTCCAATGATGCCGCCGAAAAATTAGAGTAAAAATCTCCCAGTGGTTTCTGACAAAACCGGTCAATATCCCTGGTCAGTTTTTTAAATGATTTTGCTGCAGATTTAAGGTGGCCTGTTGCGATCAGCAGTTTTCCGAGCTTTCCGTTGGGTTTCACTTCCAGCTTATATTGCAAATGTGTCCCGCCGTTCCCGCTCGGCAACAGCATGAGAGTGCCGCCGGTTTCGCGCAACGGGCCGTCATCATAAAACCGCCGCCAGCTCCACCAGCCGTTTTCCGCCCACTCAAAAGGCGGTTCCTCCCAGCGGATATGAGTTCCGTCCTCGACCATTTCACCAAAACGGCGTCTCAGGTTTTCCGAGTCAAATGTTTCTCTGGTTTGATATGGAGGCAAATTCAGCGCTTCATTCAAACGCGGCGTATCAGAAAGAAACGGCCATAAAACCTCCGGACTTGATATCAAATCCCATTCAAAGACTTTTTCAACGAGGTTTCTTTGCATTTACCGACCATCACCAAAGGACGCTCCCTTAGAAGTTGTCGGTAAGTGTAACAAAATATTTACGATAACAAGAAGAGAAACGCCACACTCGCGTGAAAGCGAGAAGTCTTGGTATTGCGCAGGCGGTGCCATCTTCTTATTGTCACGCCGGAAACGTCGGCGATCCTGCCGCATCAATAATCGCGGAAGCTTAATATGCTCAATGCCATGCGCAATTCCGTTGGTTCGATTGGGGCCAAAATTTTGCTTGGACTTCTTGTGATCGCATTCGCAGCCTGGGGGCTGGAAGGTGTCTTTGCCGCAAGAACACAAACCGTTGCGGCCAAAGTAGGCGACGCGGAAATCAGTACGCAGGAATTTGCGCGCATGTTCGACGGGCGCCTGCAAGCCCTGCGTGCCTCTACAGGCTCCGGCCTGACGCCCGAGGATGCGCGGCGCAGCGGATTCGACATGATCGTGCTTGATCAAATGGCAACGCAGACAGCACTCAGCGAAGAGGCGAAGGCACTCGGAATTGATGCTTCCGATCAGGCCATAAGCAAAGCGATCATGGAATTTCCCCAATTCCAGGACGCCTACGGCAAATTCGACCGGACCGCCTATGATGCCAGCCTTCGCCAAAGCAGATTGCGGCAGAATGAGTTCGAGGAAAATATACGCCACGACCTTGCACGTGATGTACTACTCCAATCCATAGGCAACGGCACCACAGCACCGCGCAGCCTTGCGGAAACACTTTACAAATACCGCAATGAAAAACGCACATTGGAATACATTGAACTCGAACCGGATGACGTAGAAGATCCGGGCGACCCATCCGACACGCAACTTGAGGATTTTCACAAAGAAAATGCCGCTCAGTTTACTGCGCCGGAATACCGGAAAATCTCTTTTGTGGCACTGACCGTAAAAGATGTGGCTGCTGGTTTGGAGCGCTCTGAACAGGATTTACGCGTCGAATATAATTTGCGGCTCGCATCCTACACCACACCAGAGCGGCGCAATATTGAGCAAATGGTTTTTGATACCCAGGACGAAGCGGATGAGGCCGCACAAAAAATTGCGGATGGCGAATCCTTTGCACAAATTGCCGAAGCCAGGGGCCTGAGCGCCCAGGACGTTTCTCTCGGATTTCAAAGCAAGGCTGACTTGCCGGAGGCCCTGGCTGAAGCGGCATTTGCGGCAAATGAAACAGGTATTATCGATCCAGTTGACACGGCACTCGGCTGGTCGCTTCTCAATATAAGATCTATTGCGCCGGAAAAGGTAGTGACATTTGAGGACGCGAAAGACGCTTTAAAAACCGAATTGACCACGACAGAGGCAAGACAGATTGTCCCTGAACGCTCCGTTGATCTCGATGATCAGCTTGCGGGCGGTTCAACACTCGAAGAGGCTGCAGAACAATCCGGTGCCGTATTTGTTCAGCTTGATGCTGTTGATGAAACAGGGCGTGATCCTGACGGAAACCGCATTAATAGCCTTCCGGATGATCCTGAATTCCTGAACTGGGTCTTCACCGCCAATGTCGGAGATGAACCAACTTTGTTGGAAGGATCTACGGGAGATTACTTTTCGCTGAAAATCGAGGAGATAACAGAAGCTGCTTTACGCCCTATTGATACCATTACGGAAGAAATTAAAAGCGCATGGGTCGCGGCGGAGCGTAAAAAAGCCCTTCAGGATTTGACGGATCGTCTCACCGACCGCCTTTCGGAAAGCAGTGACCTCGCCGCAATTTCCGAAGAATTGGGCGCAGAGGTCAAAACAGCCGGCCCGGGAATACGCACAGACCGGACCATGGGATTATCTGCAGAACTGCTCGAACGTCTTTTTGCGGCTCAAAAAGACGACGCGGTGACCGGTGATGCGGCAGAAGGACAATCCCGGCTGGTCGGAACCGTTTCGGATATCATTCCCGCGACCTCTGAAGAAGATATTACCGCAATCGACAGATCAACAGAATCTTACGCTGCCCGTCTTGCACAGGATTTTGTGGATCAGTTCACACGCACAGCTCGCAACAATCACCCGATACAACCGAACCAGGCAGCCATAGACGCAGTCTTTACCGCTCCACATGGCGGCGGTTACGGTGGTGATCACGGCGGCGGTCTGGGGTTCTGATAACGTGCTAATCGAACCTTCTTTTGCAGATTTCGCAGCACTTTATGATCGTGGCGAAAGTCAGGTTATCTGGACAAAACGCGTCTCCGATACCGATACAGCAGTTTCCCTGATGCTTAAAATCAGCCAGGGCAGACAGGATACGTTCCTGCTTGAATCCGTAACCGGCGGAGAAAAACGCGGCAGGTATTCCGTTATCGGAATGAAACCTGACCTCATATGGCGCTGTAATGGCAACAAGGTTGAAATAAACCGCTCGGCACGCTGGGACAGCACAGCCTATGAGGAGGATTATCACCCTCCTCTGGACAGCTTACGGAATCTGCTTCACGAAAGTGCTATTGCTCTGCCAAAGGTCCTGCCGCCAATGGCGGCGGGTGTGTTCGGTTACCTTGGCTATGACATGATACGTCATGTTGAAAAATTGCCGGAACCGAACCCTGATCCGATCGGCTTACCGGACGCAGTTTTAACACGGCCAACGCTTATTACGATAATCGACAATGTTGCGGATACGGTGACGGTCGTAACGCCCGTGCGCCCGCAAACAGGTGTTGATGCCAGAGCCGCATATGCGATGGCTGCGGAGAGATTATCGGACACACTGGACGACATGAACCGCGCCCTTCCTCCGGAACCGAAACTGCCGGAAGGAGACCTGGATGGCGAGGCTGTATCCAACACGACGATAGCCGAATATCATGCTAAAGTTGACGCGGCGCGGGAGTATATAGCTGCCGGAGATATTTTTCAGGTGGTTCCATCACAGCGCTGGCGCAAACCGTTCGCATTACCGCCCTTTTCGCTTTACAGGTCGCTCAGGCGGACAAATCCCTCACCTTATATGTATTTTCTCGATTTCGGCGGGTTCCAGATTGTAGGTGCAAGCCCGGAGATTCTGGTCCGGTTGCGTGACGACACTGTGACAGTCCGGCCAATTGCCGGAACCCGTCCGCGCGGGAAAGATGCCGCAGAAGACCTCGCTCTTGAGAAAGATCTGCTCAATGATCCCAAAGAACGCGCAGAGCATCTGATGCTGCTTGATCTGGGACGCAATGATGTGGGCCGTGTGGCGCAGGTCGGTACTGTAAAACCGACCGAGGAATTTGTCGTCGAACATTACAGCCACGTTATGCATATTGTTTCGAATGTCGAAGGAAGGATACGCAAGGATGTTGATGCTGTAGATGCTCTTCTTGCGGGACTGCCTGCAGGGACAGTCTCCGGAGCTCCGAAAATCAGAGCTATGGAAATCATAAACGAGTTGGAGACCGAAAAACGCGGCGTTTATGCCGGCGGCGTCGGGTATTTCAGTGCAGATGGCGGGATGGATACAGCCATTGCTCTGCGTACCGCTGTGGTAAAAGACGGCACAATGTATGTTCAGGCTGGCGGCGGTGTTGTCTGGGATTCCGATCCGGAGGCGGAACGCATGGAGACCGTCAATAAATCCAAAGCGTTGTTCAGGGCGGCAAAGGATGCTGTGCGCCTTGCCGAAAAAACACGC
>CALFWP010000044.1 GCA_937927905.1 uncultured Neomegalonema sp. | reverse complement strand
GACACTATTGGCACACAACCGGCTGCGCAAGCCGTAGCGTTTAAATTGTCGTTACTTCAGTTAGAAAAATAGAGCATTTCCTGCATGTCAGTACCGGATTATTACCGGAGAAACTGCCACGAATTGGAGATACCGGGGATTATTCTTCTTTCACGGCTTCCATTACCATAAAGGTCGAGGTCTGCATTGCGTATGGCAGGCGTGCAATGCTTTCGCCCAATGTTTTGCGGTAGGATGCAATGTCTTTGGTGCGTACCTTCAAAAGGTAGTCAAAACTGCCGGCAATCATATGGCATGCTACAATTTCCGGTTTTTCACAGACAGCCGCATTGAAGGCTTCGAGTGCTTCTGTCGTTGTGTCTGAGAGTGTTACCTGTACAAAAGCGGTCTGCGCATCTCCAAGTTTATCGTGATCAAGGCGGGCTGTGTATCCTTTGATATACCCAGCTGTTTCCAGCCGCCTGATGCGTGTCATCACTGGTGATTTGGATAAGCCCACTTTTTCCGAGAGTTGGGCGGCGGGCATGCGGCCGTCTTTTTCCAGTTCTTTGAGAATTTTGCGATCTATGCGGTCTATTTGATTTGCTTTGGCGGTCATGATTGTTCTTTTGAGTTGTTTATTGCTGTTTTTTAGCTGATTTCCCTAAAATTATAAGGTTTTCAAACTCTGTACCGTCTCCGCTTCCGCTATTCTTCCGGTGATGGAGGGTTGTAATATGCCGAATGAAATACGCGACCGGATACGCAATGCAATGTTGGAAGATGAGGCGCAGGCCCTGGCGCGTCTTATACGTTTGGCGGACCTGCCGCTTGTGGCCAGAGAGCGTATCTGTGTAAAGGCGGCCGGTCTGGTTGTAAAAGTCCGCTCGGCGGGACAGCCGGGTATTATGGAAGCGTTTCTTGCGGAATTCGGATTGTCTACGAAAGAGGGCATTGCGCTAATGTGCCTTGCCGAAGCGCTGTTGAGAGTGCCGGATGCCGGGACTGTAGATGACCTGATTCAGGACAAGATCGTACCCAATAACTGGGGCGCGCATATCGGCGATTCAGGTTCGATGTTGGTCAATGCCTCGACATGGGCGCTTATGCTGACCGGTCGGGTGCTGGAGGATGATGCGGAAGAGGGCATTGCCGGCAGTTTACGCAGTGCTGTCCGTCGTCTTGGAGAGCCGGTGATCCGTACCGCTGTTGGCCGTGCCATGCGGGAGATGGGCGCACAATTCGTCCTCGGGCGTGATATCCGTGAAGCCGCTAAACGCGGGGCGCCGATGGTCCAGCGCGGATACAGCTATTCTTATGATATGCTGGGCGAGGCCGCCCGCACAGAAACGGATGCTGCCCGTTATCATGGTGCCTATGCGCAGGCGATTGCCGCCATCGCAGCGTGCGCAAAGTCAGATGATATCCGCGAAAATCCTGGTATTTCCGTCAAATTATCCGCGCTGCATCCGCGATATGAGTTTTCACAACATGAAACGACTTTGCCGGAGCTTTCCGCACGCCTGCTGCAATTGGCACAGGCGGCGAAGATGGCAAATATCGGTCTGAATATTGATGCGGAAGAGGCCGACAGGCTTGATATATCACTCGATATGATTGAAAGGGTTCTGTCCGACCCTTCACTTGCGGGCTGGGATGGTTTCGGCGTTGTGGTCCAGGCCTACGGGATACGTTGCGCTCATGTGATCGACTGGCTTTATGCTTTGACACAACGTCTGGACCGCAAGGTTATGGTGCGTCTCGTCAAGGGCGCGTATTGGGATGCGGAGGTTAAAAGAGCGCAGGTTCTTGGTCTGGCAGGATTTCCGGTTTTTACCCGCAAAGCCAATACCGATGTCAGCTATATCGCCAATGCGCGCAAGCTGTTGTCGATGCGGGATCGCATTTATCCGCAATTTGCCACTCATAACGCACATAGTGTTGCGGCCATTCTCGAAATGGCGGGTGATGACCGGGATAGCTTCGAATTTCAGCGGCTGCATGGCATGGGCGAAAATCTGCATGATATTGTTATGCAGGAGGAAAAAACCCGGTGCCGGATTTATGCCCCGGTCGGTGCGCATCGTGATCTGCTGGCCTATCTTGTGCGGCGGTTGCTGGAAAACGGCGCCAACAGCTCTTTTGTCAATCAGATTGTGGATGAGGAAGTCAGCCCTGAGTATATCGCACGGGATCCGTTTGAGCTGGCGGATGGGGGCCGTAACTCTGTGATCAGACATCCGGAAACGCTGTTCGGAGCGCGTCGCAATTCCAAGGGCTGGGACATTACCGATCCCGGTCACATCGCGATAATAGAAAAGGGCCGGTCCCGCTTTGAGGGCAGAATATGGCAGGCCGGGGCAGGGTCCGCTTCGCCGCGCGCTATTTACAATCCGGCAAACCCCGCCGATCATGTCGGGGATGTTGCTGATGCAACGTTTGACGAAGCACGCGCTGAAATCGGGATTGCTTTGGCTGCATTTAATGCATGGGCTGCGGTTCCTGTGGTTGAGCGTGCGGATATTTTGCGCAGGGCTGCAGATCTCTACGAACGGAATGCCTACGAGATTTTCACTTTACTGACCCGTGAAGCGGGCAAGACACTTATGGACTGTATAGGTGAATTGCGCGAAGCGGCAGATTTTCTGCGTTATTATGCGGATCAGGCGGTTCTGAATGAAGCAGAGAGCCAGCCGCGCGGGGTCATCGTCTGTATCTCGCCCTGGAATTTTCCGCTGGCCATCTTTACCGGACAGATTGCGGCGGCACTGGCCACAGGAAACAGTGTTGTCGCAAAACCGGCGGAGCAGACATCTCTGATTGCCGCGCTAGCTGTCCGCCTGTTGCATCAGGCCGATGTGCCGGAAGAGGTGCTGCGGCTGATCTGCGGAGCCGGGGATACCGGCGCGGCGATAACGTCGGACCCGGAAATAGGAGGGGTGTGTTTTACCGGCTCGACAGAAGTTGCCAAAATTATCGATCGGCAACTTGCTCTGTCAGCACCAGCTGCCATGCTGATTGCGGAAACCGGTGGCCTTAATGCAATGATAGTCGATAGCACGGCGCTCCCTGAACAGGCCGTGCGTGATATCCTCGCCAGTGCTTTTCAAAGCGCGGGACAGCGCTGTTCAGCACTCAGAATCCTCTATATTCAGCGGGATATTGAAGAGCGTATTCTGGAAATGCTCTTTGGTGCCATGGATGCATTGACCATCGGCGATCCGTTGTCCCTGTCCACGGATGCCGGTCCGGTGATTGATCAAGAGGCGAGAAACGGCATCCTCGATTATATTGCCGAAGCTGAGGGCAGCGGGCGCATACTCAAACAGATGGATGCACCCGATACAGGGTGGTTTGTCCCGCCGACCGTGATCCGCGTCAATGGTATCGGTGAGATGCCTGAAGAAATTTTCGGACCTGTCCTGCATATTGCGCGTTTTGACAGTGAAAAGCTTGATAATGTGGTTGAGGCTGTAAACAAGCGCGGCTACGGTCTGACATTCGGATTGCACACCCGTATTGACCGGCGTGTGCAACATTTGGTGGATCGTGTGAAAGTCGGCAATTTCTATGTAAACCGCAATCAGATCGGTGCCGTTGTCGGATCACAGCCATTCGGCGGGCATGGTTTATCCGGAACGGGCCCGAAGGCCGGTGGTCCGCATTATCTGGCCGGTTTCCGCAACTCGCTTCTGACAGATGAAGGCGCAAAGACTGTCATAGCGGATACATTGTCTATGCCTGACGCCGCAGAGATTGACGCGGCCTTTGATGCCCTGCAAGGCGATGAATGGGCCGTTCGTGCCGACAGGGTTTCTGCTTTGCGCCTGATCCTGCGCGGTCAGGCGGCACAGGCGATGACAGCGGCTGCGGCGCTTGACACAGGGCCGATTGACCTGCCCGGACCGACAGGCGAATCCAATCGGTTGACGCTGCTTCCGAAGGGGCGCATTCTGTGTCTGGGTCCGTCTCCGGAGGCCCTGCTTGCACAAGTGGTTCAGGCGTTACGCGCCGGAAACTGTGTCATTGCGCTGGGTATGTTGGACGCGCGGCAGAAGAGTGTTTTAAATGAGCTTGAAGCATCCGGCCTGCCGGTTGCATTAATAGAGGGTACTGCGTCTGATAAGATGTTGTGCGATGCGGCGATTGATGGTGTGGCTTACGCTGGTGATGACGACTCTATAAGGCGATTCGTTGCCGCAAGGGAGGGTGCAATCATGACTCTCATTACGGATATGATATCACCGTCTGCTTATACGCATGAATCTGTGCTGTGTATCGACACCACGGCGGCGGGCGGGAATGCGACATTGCTGGCGGCGGCGGGATAAGCGTCTTACGGGTTATTCAGCACGAACCCACCGGGTCCCGATCAGGGTTTCGGCGGGTTTAAAGCGCGTTTTATACGCCATTTTCCGGCACCCATCGACCCAGTAGCCCAAATAAACATAAGACAATCCGAGTGCTTTGGTCAGATCAACATGATCAAGAATGATGAAGTTGCCGAGGCTGTCTCTGGTCCGGTCCGGATCGAAAAAACTGTAAACCAGTGAAACACCATCCGCCATGACATCCGTAAGACAGGCGGCGACCAGAACCGGATCCCCGCAGTCACTGACCTCATGATATTCAATAACCTGCGTCCGGACTGTGCTGTCCTCAATCATGGAAGCAAAATCTAGCGCATCCATCTCGGACATGGCACCGTCCGCATGACGGGAGCCGAGGTATTTACGGAACAGCTGATACTGCTCTTCGGTGGCGGTTGAAGGCCGGACCATACGCCGCAAAGTCCGGTTGCGCTTCAAGGTGCGTTTGTCGGAGCGGGACGGTTCAAATTCATTGGCAATAATACGTGTGGCGATACAGGCATTACAGCCCGGGCATTGCGGCCTGTAGGCGACATTCTGACTGCGCCGGAACCCATTAACCGATAGCGTATCATTCAAATCCGCCGCCAGACTTCCGCGCAAAGGCGTAAAGACTTTTCGCTCCATTCGCTGAGGCAAATAAGGACAGGGCTGTGCCTCTGTCAGATAAAATCTAAGATTGCTGTGTCTTTGCTCACTCATCGGAGTGATTACTACCCCGATTATAACGCGATCATCAAGATCGGTCACAGTGTTTCGGAGGGGAGATATCATCACGATACATTCATGTGTCGTGTGAAATCCTTAAATCCTTATAACACACCGCAATCCGTAAAACCGGAAAAATGAACCGGTACCCTCTTTCAATATATCTGATAAGCACCTATAGTAACTGTGTCTTCGCAAGAGGACTATGGTGATAAACGCGCGTGTAATAGATGGCTCGGACCCGGGGGCGGTACCCGGCGACTCCACCAATACTCCCTTCATTTGAGGGCGGACGGGGTCGAAATAGGATCGACGGACGTTGAAAGGCGTTAGCTTTTACCCGGCATGGTTCCGCCGTTATCGGGCCGTTCGCACAATTGCAAATGACAATAGTGCTCCGGTTGCAGTCGCTGCGTAAGCAGTGCCTAAATCGGAACTGACTCTCTAGCCCTAGCCGGTTAGAGCGGGGTCCGGAGGCACCTGGCAACAGAAGCCTCCACTCCTAAATTTTTCCGCCTCTGTCACGCTGTTAAATCCGGATCTGTGTATCCGGCGCAATATTCGAAAACGGATTTTGTTATGCGCTGTGCAAAATTCGCTTTTTCGTATCCCGAAATTTGTTATGGTCCATTAAGTAAACTGTGAGCGTAACATGTCTGTTGAACCGATTGATTACCTTGATCTGACCAGAAAAGCCCTTCGCGGGGTTATGTCTGAATCTTTGTCCTATGCGGCAGAAAACGGTTTGGCCGGTGAACAGCATTTTTACATTACCTTTCGTACAAATCTTCGCGGCGTCGTGATTCCAGGGTGGTTACAGGAACAATACCCTGAGGAAATGACTATAGTAATCCAGCATGAATACTGGGATCTGGCGGTCATGCCGGACCGTTTTTCAGTCGGGTTAAGCTTTAGCGGAAGAACTGTCACACTGGTTGTTCCCTTTGCATCCGTTAAAACCTTTGCGGACCCGAGTGTGAATTTTCAGCTCGATATTCCGCCGGGTGGTCTGGATCAGGAGGTTGAGCCTATGCCTCCTGCATCCGAAGAAAAAACAGATCCCTCGCATAGTGGCGACTCGCTGTCTGACTCTGAAGCAGGCGAAGGAACTGTTGTCAGCCTTGACGCTTTCCGTAAAAAGTAATCACGGGAGTCTGCATCGTTAAAGCGGACAGAACTTTGCCTTCCGGTTTTCGGCCCGGGGACGGTCCGGGAACGGAATTACCTGGAGAGACTTTATATGACTGAGACACGCACGGAATCCGATTCATTCGGTCCTTTAGATGTTCCGGCGGATAAATACTGGGGTGCGCAGACACAGCGTTCGATCATGAACTTCCCTATCGGATGGGAAAAGCAACCCGTTAGCGTGGTTCGCTCGCTTGGTGTCATCAAGCGCGCAGCAGCACAGACCAATATGGATCAGGGTAAGCTCGATACAAAAATCGGTGGAGCGATCGTCAAAGCAGCTGATGAGGTTATCAAAGGCAAACTGGATGATAATTTTCCGCTTGTTGTCTGGCAAACCGGCTCCGGCACGCAATCGAACATGAATGCGAATGAGGTGATAGCCAATCGTGCGATTGAGATGCTTGGCGGAACAATCGGTTCCAAATCGCCCGTGCACCCGAATGATCACGTAAATATGTCGCAATCATCGAATGATACGTTTCCGACGGCTATGCATATCGCAACCGCCATGACTGCGCGGGATGTTACATTGCCGGGCTTGCAGTCATTGTATAATGCGCTGTCAACCAAGGAAAAAGCGTTTGAAAAGATTATAAAAATCGGGCGTACCCATACACAGGATGCAACGCCGCTGACACTCGGGCAGGAATTCGGAGGGTATGCCTATCAGGTCAAGCAGGGTATATCCCGTGTCAATACGGCACTGAAAAACGTTTACTTTTTGGCCCAGGGCGGGACAGCGGTCGGAACAGGCCTCAATACCCAAAAAGGATATGATAAAGTTTTTGCAGCGCATGCCGCTGATATAACCGGCCTGCCTTTTGAAACCGCGCCGAATAAATTCGAGGCGCTGGCGGCCCATGATGCGATTGTAGAGATGTCCGGTGCGGTTAAAACCGTAGCGGCCAGCCTGTTCAAGATTGCCAATGATATCCGCTTGCTTGGCTCCGGACCGCGCTGCGGTTTGGGCGAGCTAATATTACCGGAAAATGAACCGGGAAGTTCGATTATGCCCGGTAAGGTTAACCCTACTCAATGTGAAGCGCTTACACAGGTTTGTGCACATGTTATGGGCAATGACGCTGCAATAGGCTTTGCCGGCTCGCAAGGTCATTTTGAGCTGAATGTTTACAAGCCGATGATGGCCTACAATTTGCTTCAATCCATGCAACTGATCGGCGATGCGGCAAAGGCGTTTACTGATAACTGTATTGCCGGTCTGGAAGCGGATGAAGAACGTATATCAAAGCTGATGTGGGAAAGTCTGATGCTTGTGACAGCACTGGCTCCCGAAATTGGCTACGATAATGCAACGAAGGTGGCAAAGACGGCGCATAAAAACAAAACAACCCTGAAAGAAGAAGCAGTAAAGCTGGGGTTTGTGGATGAAGCGACGTTTGATCGAGTGGTGAAACCGAAGAATATGATCGGTCCGAAGTGAACCGTGTTCACAAGACATAGGGCCTGAACAGAATATTCGGTAGTAAAGGAGGGCCCTATGATACGTGAAGCGACACCGGCCGATTTTCATGCTGTTAAACGCATCACCGAAGAAGTGTTTCTTCCTTATGTTCTGCAAACCGGAGAAAAACCTGACGCCCTTTTTGCTGATCATGCCAACCTGATCGACAAAGGATTGATCGAAGTATCCGTGTCGGCAAAAGGTATAAAAGGATATTGCGTCAGCTATCCGAAAGCGGCCGACTGGAATATTGAAGCCCTCGCGGTTGCTCCGGCTTTTCAGGGCTGCGGTGAGGGTGAGATGTTGTTATCGGATACGGAAAACCGGGCGATGGCTCTCGGCTTCGGCAGCATCAGTCTGTATGCGAATGCCGCGATGGATGAAGCTATCGAGTTTTATAAAAGCCGTGGATATGTCGAAACCGGACGTGCTGCAGACAAAGGGGCCCATCGGGTCTATTTGAAAAAGGAACTTATGTGAGCGCCAAGATCGTCAATCTGCGTAATGCCCGAAAGCGGAGTGCACGCATAGAAAAGGCGAAAACCGCTGAAGAAAACTCTGTGAGCTACGGGCTGAATAAAGACGCACGGATGCTTTCAAAGGCCCGTAAATTGAAATCAGAACGTGAACTTGACGGTCATAAGCGCGATATCAGAGAGCCGTAATATTGCCTGTTCCCAGGACAACATAAATTCCGGTCAATCAAATTCAAATCGCATATGGGCCGCACGTCTGGTCAGCGGGGGTAATCTGTCCGTATCCGGACGCGGGGCGGTTTCTGCCGCACTGTCATTTTCTTTTTCCGATTCCACATCTTCCTCTTTGCAGTCAAAGCGGTTTTCATCCGTAATGGGATCAGAGGAGCCTTCAGCCTGCTTATCAGTGTCATTCTGAAATGAAATTGCATCATATTCCGCACCCGAAGTATACTCCGGGTCGTCTTCATGGGCCACTTCAAGGGCGGTGAGGCGTTCCTGTTCCGCTTTGAACTTCCAGGCGGCACCTTTACCAATCTGATACACGGTCTGCATGTTTTCGACGATTGTTGCAGCATCGGTAAAATCTTCACCGTAATCGACAAGCTCATCAAGGTTGGCGAGAACAGGGTTGCTGTTCCATAAAACCCTCAGTGCCCGGCGGCGCAGTCGATCCGGGACAGCCCTGTTCATAAAGACACTGAAATTGTCTCCCGCTTGCATAGAATCGGGATTTGGCAGGGCGTACTTTTCCAGCAATTCGGCATCCGAAAGTTCATCATCGTTCCGTTCCGGATTGGTGACGGTTTTGTGATCGTTTGTTGCCGGGTGATCGTCCGGTGCTGGCGTGAAAACCTGCGGATCGGAAATTTGTGTTTCGCTTTTCAACCGTGACCAGCGCGACAGAAAATGCTCTTTATGTGGCGTATCAGGCATCAGTGAACCGGTTTCGGTTTGATGGCACCCGGCGCACGGTACACATCGGCATCCTGACGTACCCTGATATCCCCGCGCCCGTCCTCGGTGTGCTGTGTCCAGTTACGGCGTTTGCGCTTTTTAAAATTGTCTTCAACGTGATGAGTTTGCGCGAATGCATGTATCCAGGCAACAAGACCGGGCGGAGCGGGCACGGGCTCGACTATTTCCTCGCCCGAGTCAAGGTAATCCTGTGCCTCATAAGCGGATGCGGTCACGGCATAGGGTTCGACATCATGGGGATGTGATGCCTCTTCAGCGGGGCGCAATATGACATAGACACTGGGCGGGTCCATACTGAGCGAGGCCAGATAAGCTTCTGTTTCTTTCCTGTGAAGTTCAAGCGGTAAGGTTGCCGCATGAAAATCTGTTGTACCGCCCTTATCCCGCAAGACCAACCAATCCGCAGCGGAGGCCCCAGGGATAATCGCGGTCGGTTTCCAGTGCCAGGCCGCCCAGCGGGTTACGCCCTTTGTGCGGCGTAAAACAACACCAACGGGCATAGACGTCATACGTTCAGACGATTTTGTCATGCGGTTGCCAAACTTTCATATCGTCATTCAGTCTGAATTGGGGCTAAGTTTGCCTAAAGAACGGCGAAAGCCAAAGTAAAAATTTTCCACGGGAGTCTGCCAATGTCCGAAAAGACGCTTATCCTGTTGTGTGATTGTGAAGGCTCGGTGGAAACAGATCTTGATGAGGTATGCGTGACCTGTGCCTTTGCGGGTGAAGCAAGGACCGCTAAATCCTTGTGTCATTCGGAAACGGAACTTGTCACCAAGGCATTGTCTGAAGGGGATGTCGTGATTGCCTGTGCGCAGGAAACCGCACGTTTTGAAGATATCGCGGCACAGCTTGAACAGACCGGTCCGCAACAGGAAACCGGCGTGTTTTCAACGTTGGATATCCGTGATCGGGCACTCTGGTCGGAAGAAAGCGCGTATGCTGCGCCTAAAGTGGCCGCTCTTTTAGCCGAGCACCAATGGACCGGTGGACAGGCGGCAGGATCTGTCGATCTTGAAAGCGAAGGGGTCTGCCTTGTTTACGGATCGGGCGAGGCTGCGATGGCTGCAGCTGATGCTTTGGCGGAAACCCTGGCTGTTACAGTTATGTTGAAGGAAGAGGGCGATGCCTTGCCGCGCTGGGATAACCCGTTTCCGGTCGTAAAAGGGCGGATTGTCCGGATGGCGGGTCATCTTGGTGCTTTTGAAATTACTGCTGATGGCGTCGCCGAAGCCCTGCCCGGCGGAAGAGGCGGATTGCGGTTTGCAGCTTTGCGTGACGGGGGGCGCTCACGGTGTGATATCGTTATTGACTTGACCGGTGAAGCCCCACTGGTCCCTGCCCCTGAAAAGCGGGACGGATATTTTCGCGCAGACCCTGAAAATCCGGCGGCGGTTGAAAAAACCCTCCGTCTGGCAAACGGTATGATCGGGACATACGAAAAACCGCTTTACATCACGTTTCATGCAGAGCTTTGCGCGCATGCCCGGTCCGGACAATCGGGGTGTTCGCGCTGTTTGGACGTTTGCCCGACCGGTGCGATTTCTCCCGATGGTGAAACGGTCAGGATTGATCCGATGGTTTGTGCTGGTTGCGGTGGATGTTCTGCAGTCTGTCCGTCCGGAGCGGCAGAATACGCCTTGCCCAGACCGACGGATTCCAGAATGCGGCTTGCTGCGATGCTTGAGGCGTATTCTGAGGCCGGGGGACGTAACCCTCAGGTGCTGATCCATGATGAGCGTGAGGGACGGGCCTTGATCGCAATGGCGGCACGCTTCGGGCGCGGATTACCGGCGTCCGTAATCCCTTTTGCTGTCAATGAAGTGACGCAAACCGGACATGACCTGCTGACCGGTGCGCTGGCCATGGGTGCGGAGAGGGTATTTATTCATCTGCCGGAACGGCTCCGCCGTGAGGGGGAGGCGGCTGTGCTTGATTTTCAAATCGACCTTACCACGGCGATGCTGAACGGTATGGGACGGGACGGTGAACGTGTTCGCCTGATCGAAAGCGATGATCCGGATGTGGTGTGTGACGCGCTACACGAACCCCTTCCGGAGCCGATGGCGGTTGAGCCGGTGTCTCCGGTCGGGGATAAACGCGCGGCCACACGTCTTTCGATTGGTGCCCTGACACAGACGCAAACGCCTTTTGCTTTGCCACAGGGTGCGCCTTACGGCGATGTGGTTATGAATACCGAAGCCTGCACATTATGCCTGGCCTGTGTGTCGCAATGTCCAATCGGAGCTTTGCAGGATAATCCGGAAAAACCGCAAATCGGATTTCGCGAGGATGCGTGTCTGCAATGCGGGATTTGCGTGAATACCTGTCCCGAGAACGCGCTGAAACTGGAACCCCGCTATAACCCTGATGAGGCCGCGCGGCGTGTTACAATCCTGCATGAAGAAGAGCCGTTCCCGTGTGTCGAATGCGGACGCCCCTTCGGGTCGGGCAGTACCATCAAACGCATTCTTGAGAAGCTGGGCGGCAAGCACTGGATGTTTGATAATCCGGACCGTGCGCGCCTGATCCAGATGTGTGAGGATTGCCGTGTCGGGGCCGCTTTTAAAATTTCTGACAATCCGTTTTACGGTGGTGAAAAAACAAAAACCCGTACGACGGATGATTACCTGTCAGAGCGAGGCAACAGCTTTACCGGAAAGCCTTCGTAAAACACGGATATGTTGCGGTGAGACCTGCGCCGGAGACTAATCCGCCTGCGCGCCCTTTCGCCGGTACCTGCCGGATTCCTCATCAACCGTATCGGGGTCGGTATCAAACATGATACGCTCTTCTCCGGAGACACAGATAAAGCGTTTTCCCCGCATACGGCCGATCAGTGTCAGGCCGACTTCGCGGGCCAGTTCAACCCCCCAAGCGGTAAAACCGGAGCGCGAAGCAAGGACCGGTATGCCCATGGATGCGGTCTTTATCACCATTTCAGAGGTCAGGCGACCTGTGGTGTAGAGGATATAATCAGCGCCTTTGACGTTATTGGCGAACATCCAGCCGGCGATTTTATCAACGGCATTATGACGTCCGACATCCTCCATATAGACCAGCGGCTCATCCTCGCGGCACAGGACACAGCCATGGATGGCTCCTGCCTCCAGATAAAGCGAAGGGGCAGTGTTGATCGCTTTTGATAATGTATAAAGCCAACTGGTACGTAGGGCGGCTTCCGGCAGTGAAAGCCCCTCCAGCGCATCCATCATATCGCCGAAAACAGTTCCGACGGCACAGCCCGAAGTGCGGGTCTTCTTTTTCAGCTTTTCTTCGTAATCAGTGGCCCGTTCTGTGCGGATGATGATGGTTTCAAGCTCTTTATCATAATCGGTGCCGGTAATGGTGTCGTCCGCGCGTAACATGCCCTGATTCAGCAGATACCCTGTTGCCAGTTCGACAGGGTAATCGCCGATCGTCATGGCCGTGACTATCTCCTGCGCGTTCAGAAAAATTGTGAGTGGGCGTTCTTCCACCACGCGCAATTCTTGAGGTCTGCAGGTGTGGTCCGTGCCGGTTACAGCACGGGTCAGGCGCGGGCAGGCAGGATCAGGAGCAATCAGAAAGCGTGTCATCCGTTTTCATCCGGTATTTCCGCATTGCCGGTTTTCAGAAAATCCACAGTCGCTCTGGCCACAGACCGGCTCAGCGGTAATCCGGTATGAAATGTATGGGCCGTCAGGCGGAGCCCCGCTTCATGACCCCATGCTGAGCGGACAGTGACAAGGCCGTCACTGGGTTCACTCACGCCGTAAACCCTGGCAATTTCCTTCGGAAAATCATCACCCGCTATGGCGGCAACATCAGGATCACGGTCCTTTGATGTTGTAAGGTCTTCCGACAGTTCGGCCACAATCGGTCCGAAAAACCAGGTGGCGAGTGAATTATCCTTTAATTGTCCTGCTACGGATGATCCCAGATTAGGGGATCCGAATTGTACGACACGATGGATCGGCAGGTCCGACCTTGAACGTTTGATTCGCAATGCGATGATCCCGCCGAGTGAATGCCCGACCAGATGGACCGGCCCGCCATAGCGCCGGACAACGCGTTCTATATGACGCGTGACCCGCCTTACCCCTTCATCAAGGGTCATTTGCACCCATTTATAGCCCGCAAAAGATGTTCTGAAACCTGCGCGCTCTAACCGTACAGATAATGGCAGCATTGAAGCTTGTGTCCGTCCCAGACCGTGGATGAGGACAACCGTCTCGCGGGGCTTTCGAACTTTATCCATAGGCCTGGGTTGCGTGAAATACTGCGTTCGTCAAGCCTGACGTTACGGTTACCTGTCGGCGTTACGTTTTATTTTCCGGCGCGGTTTACGGCTTCTGAAATAAGCTGCCTGGCTTCGTCAGCATTGCCCCATCCGGCGATTTTCACCCATTTCCCGGGTTCAAGGTCTTTATACCGTTCAAAGAAGTGTTCGATCTGATGAATCGTAATGTCCGGCAGGTCCGAATAATCCTGCACACCGATGTAGCGTTTTGTAAGGTGTGAAGAGGGAACAGCGATGATCTTTTCATCCTCACCGGATTCGTCCTGCATCTTCAGAACCCCGATCGGGCGGCAATTCATAACGGCACCCGGGATAATCGGGCGCTGGTTCGGAACCAGAACGTCTATCGGATCACCGTCATCGGATAAGGTATGCGGAACAAAGCCGTAATTTCCGGGATAGCGCATCGGAGTATAAAGAAACCGGTCTACCATCATTGTTCCGGCATCTTTGTCCATCTCGTATTTGATCGGTTCTCCGCCGACCGGAACTTCAATGATGACGTTGATATCTTCGGGGGGATTATTGCCGATGGCGATGGCTTCAATGCGCATGGTAAGACTCCGGTTTCTGCGACAACATGTCGTTACTGCAGTGCAGCATAGAAGTCACCCGCATTTGCATAAAAAAGCCCGCTGCGGGTAGCGGGCTTTTCGGTTCCGGTCAGTGTGTGATCAAAGCAGTGGTGCGATGACCAGTGAAACAATTGCCATCACATTGATCAGGATGTTCATGCTCGGGCCGGAGGTATCCTTGAACGGATCGCCTACCGTGTCGCCAACAACAACAGCCGCATGGGTGTCGGTGCCTTTGCCGCCGAGATTGCCTTTTTCCACATATTTCTTGGCGTTATCCCAGGCACCACCCGCATTTGCCATCATTAGAGCCATCAATACACAGCCAAGCAAAGCACCGCCCAGCATACCGCCAAGCGCCTCTGCCCCGATAGCGAAACCAACCAGCGGCGGGGTACAAACCGCAATGATACCGGGTAGGATCATTTTTTTCAGGGCAGCTGTGGTTGCAATGTCAATACATTTGGCCGAGTCGGGATCTGCTGTTCCTTCCATCAATCCCGGGATTTCTTTGAATTGACGGCGGATTTCGTTGATCATGGCGAAGGCTGCATCGCCCACGGCGGTCATGGTCAGTGCAGCGACAAAGAACGGGATTGTGCCGCCGATAAAGAGACCGACGATAACAAGCGGCTCTGACAGCTCCAGCGAAAACTCTGGGTTGTTCTTTTTCACAGTAGCAACGAAGGCAGCGATAATAGCCAGTGCGGCCAGCGCAGCTGCACCGATGGCAAAGCCTTTACCGATGGCGGCTGTGGTGTTGCCCAGTTCATCAAGGCTGTCGGTGATTTCACGGACATCTTCGCCCATACCGCCCATTTCGGCAATGCCGCCTGCATTATCCGCCACAGGGCCGTAGGCATCAATGGCCATAGTAATGCCGACCGTAGCTAACATTCCGACCGCCGCAATGCCGACGCCGTAAAGACCCGCCAGTGATGTGGAAATCCAGACAATCCCTGCAATGGTCAACAGGGGAAGAACAACGGACTCCATACCGACCGCCAGACCCGTTATGATAACGGTTGCAGGACCGGTTTCGCCCGATTGAGCGATGCGTTTCACGGGTTTTGACGCTGTGTAATATTCGGTGATCAGACCGATGGCGACACCACCGGCGGCACCCGCAACCACAGCCCACCAGACATTGAAGTCCACACCCAGACCGGCAATAACGGCGGCTGCCGCAGCCAGGAACAGGACCGGAGCACCCAATGTCCCGGTGCGCAGCGCCGAGGCAGGTTCTGCCGAGGAACGTGATTTAACCACGAAAATCATTGCTATAGATGACAATAGGCCAACTGCAGCAAGCAAAAGCGGCAGTGTCATCATTGCTGTGCGCGTGCCTTCAAATGCGGCTGCGTCAACATTGCTGCCGAAAGAGGCATTATAGGATGCAAGCGACAATGTGGAGGCGATAGCGATTGAGGCGATCATGGCACCGCAATAGGATTCGAAGATATCAGAACCCATACCGGCAACATCGCCTACGTTATCACCGACATTATCGGCAATCACGCCCGGGTTGCGGGGATCATCCTCAGGGATACCGGCCTCAACTTTACCCACAAGGTCGGCACCGACATCGGCCGCCTTGGTAAAGATACCGCCACCGATCCGGCTGAACAGTGCGACGGTCGAGCCGCCCATACCGAAACCTTCAAGGGAATGCGCGTCACCGCCGAGAATCACATAGAGGCCACCCAGACCAATCAGACCCAGAGCACCGACACTGAGTCCCATGATCGAACCGCCGAAAAAGGCAACGGTCAGAGCACTGGAAGCGCCGTCGGTTTGTGCAGCTGTGGCCGTACGGACGTTTGCTTTCGTCGCCGCATACATGCCTATCCAACCGGCAATCGAAGATGACATTGCGCCGACCAGAACGGCAAAAGCCACACTGCCGCCAAGGAATATAAATGTTACGATAATTTGCGCGATCAGGAACATGATAAGAATCTTGTATTCGCGCTTCATGAAGACCATTGCGCCTTCATGGATCTGGTCGCCGATCTTTTTGATCGCGTCCGTGCCCTCGTCATATTTCATGACCATACTGTAGAGAGCGTATGCCACGCCCATGCCTACGATACCTATGAGTGGTGGTAAAAAGTCCACGGTTGTTTCCATCCCATTTTATTGCGCCCTGCCGGGCGGACTTGAGCGCGCATTCCTGCCGGAAAACGCAGAGCAGAATCGGTTAACTTTCTCTTAATCGAAAAAGATGTGCGCGGCGTTTTTAGTGTGCGTGCAGCGCCTTGTCGATACCATGCATAAAGTCCTTGTGCGAAGGACGTATATACGTGCAGGAAAACCACCCTGATCCCTGTAGGTTAAAACAGTACAGAGTGCTTTACTATGAAGCTCTGTGTGCTCAGATGTTGAGGTATGGGCGATTTCAGTATTTTAAATCTGTACGTGATGTAATTATAAAAATAAGGGTGATGCATATTTCGTTTTTTGATGAATGTACAAAATATATTATATATATTGCAAAATTAAAATACGATGTAAAATGCGATAATTACAGTTGAAATTCGAATTATTGTTTTCTTACAAGGTAATACATACAGTGAATACGTTGTTGTGGGGCGTTTTATTTACCCATAAAGTTCATTCTGTCTCAAAGGCCGGGGGGCCTCCATACATATCAAACCAGGGGACAGGTTATGACATCTCTAAGAAAGGCGGCCGCTTTTGCGGCGGTATGTGCCTTAACACCGTCGGCAGTCGGGGCGGCTGAACTGTCCGGTGCGAATGCTTTTGCTTGTGGCGCACCGAATACATATCAGCACAGCGTCGCGAAATCGACAGGGTCGCGTTATGTCAGAGGACAGCGTATCAGCCATGCCGGAGGCGTAAATCCGCAGTTTTCTTCAATGGTGAAATTGCGCATGGTATATGACCATGGAGATTTTATCGAAACGGAGCATTGTGGCGGGACCGCAATCAGCAGCCGTTGGGTTGTTACTGCGGCGCACTGCGTTCAAGGTCCGGATGGTGACGACAGCAAGTGGTCCCGGATTGAAATCACCGCAGGAGATCAGAACCTGGAAGGGGCAACGACGATTTCGCGTGTTGCGCAGGATGTCGTGTGTCATGCGGGATTTGACTATTCGTACCTGTCCAACGACATTGCTCTAATCCGCCTGGATGAGCCGTTGCCGTCGGAAATCCGTCCGGCAAAGCTTGATGCCTACCGTCGTCCGTCTGTGACCGCCGGTGGTATCGCCGTGGCAGCGGGTTGGCCGGTCACAGGCAGTAAGGCGGGGCAAAAGACGCTTCAGGCAATTCCTCTTGCCATCAAAAAGGTGGAATGGCCCGGTTATATTACTGCAACCAGTCCTTCAGGCGGAATTGACGGTGTTTGCCGGGGGGAAAGTGGCGGCCCTATCGTGGGTGTTTCCGGCGGCCAGAGGCAGCTTGCCGGTGTCTTGTCTGGTATTGAGACAGGAACGGAAAACGCTGCAGGCGAGCCGTGTATGAAGGCCGGTTATGAAATGTATTTCACCCCGATCGCCGCATATCGCGAATGGATTGACGAGGTGCGTACAATTTGTGACCGTTCGCCGGACTCGTGCCGTGGTAAGGGAACACCGGGCTTTTTCGTAGCGGATTATTCCCGCTCTCAGTCAAAGGCACAGCATGCGGCAGCCCTGAGTTCTGAATTCGGAAGTGATTTCATAAGCTTCCAGCCGGCACATTCAAGAAACTGATTTCTGCAAGCGAAACGTGCATAGCTTCGTTTACTTCGGGCACCCTTTGGGTGCCCTTTTTTGTGGTGCGCCCGGGCCGCCTGTCATCCAGAAAATGACAGAATTCAAAGGCTCAAAGGATTTGACAGGATTTCTTTTGTTGCCATTTCAACATCTGTCTGTCGCATCAGGCTTTCACCTATTAAAAATCGCCTTGCTCCTGTTTTTGCCAGGCGATTCAGGTCCTGAGGCGTATACAAACCGGATTCTGCAACAAGAACCTTATTGTCCGGAATGCGGGGGGCCAGGCGCTCTGTCGTATCCAGCGTGGTCTCGAATGTTTTCAGGTTGCGGTTGTTGATCCCGAGCAATGGCGATGTCAGGCGTAAGGCCCGATCCAGCTCCTCTTCATCATGAACCTCGATCAGAGCATCCATGCCCCAGCCAAGCGCGGCATCTTCCAGCTCTGAGGCCTGTGCGTCCTCTACGCTGGCCATAATAATCAGAATGCAATCCGCACCCAGGGCGCGGGATTCCGCGACCTGCCACGGATCATAAAGAAAATCCTTGCGAAGTGCGGGTAGGGTAGTCGCCCGGCGCGCAGCCACCAGATACTCATCCGATCCTTGAAAAGAAGGGCCGTCCGTCAAAACGGAAAGGCATGCCGCCCCGCCGCGCTCATAAGCAAGGGCGAGGTCCAGCGGGTTGAAATCGGCACGGATAAGGCCCTTAGAGGGGCTGGCCTTTTTAATCTCGGCGATCAGGCCATAGGCACCCGATGCGACTTTTTCAGTTAGTGAAGCGGCGAACCCGCGAGGCGGACCGGCCTGATGCGCCTCCGCCTCGACTTCTGAAAGAGGGCGCAGCTTTTTCCGCTGTGCCACGTCTTCGAGTTTATAGGCTTTGATCTTATCAAGGATTGTATTCATGCGATCCAATCTATCGGTGTTTGGCCGAGTTTTTTCAAATGGTCATTCGTTCGGCTGAACGGTTTTGAGCCGAAAAAACCGCGACGGGCGGACAGCGGAGACGGATGTGCAGTTTCTATGATCAGACCATTCCGTCCTTTTCCGGCCCGGATCAGCGGGGTAAAAGATTGCGCTTGTTTGCCCCATAACAGCCAGATCATGCCGTCCTTACCTGCGAGCATTGCGATAATCTGTTGTGTCAGGTTTTGCCAGCCGATCTTTGCATGACTGCCTGCCTCACCTTCACGGACGGTCAGGGCGGTGTTAAGCAGCAATACACCCTGGGCGGCCCATCCGCTGAGATCGCCGTTTGGTAGGGTTTCACCGGTATCACTGTCTAATTCTTTGAAGATGTTCTGCAAAGAGCGGGGAATGGGGATGACATCAGGTTGAACGGAAAACGCAAGACCGTTCGCATGGCCCCGTGTCGGATAGGGGTCCTGCCCTAAAATCACAACGCGTGTGTCCGGGGGTGCAATTGTACGTAAGGCACTGAATACAAGTGGTGCAGGGGGAAGTATGACGCCTTTTTCCTCCATCAGCGCAGCGAGTACACTCCTGAACGGTGTGCCGAAAAATGAAAGCGAATGCCAGTCGCCCAGTTCCTGAGCGGCACCGGCCAGGCGTTCCGTATACTCACTCATCCGGAATTGGTGATCCTGACAAGGTTGTCCAAAGCGGATCGCGCGGCTCCGCTGTCAATGCTTTGTGCGGCAAGCACGGCACCCGAACACAGATCACCCGCCTTGTCCGCGACCACCAGTGCCGCCGCCGCGTTCAGAACCGCCGCATCACGATAAGCACTTTTTTCGCCGTCGAGCAGTGCTTTGAGCTTTTGCGCATTTGCGGCAGGATCTCCTCCGACAATTTCGCTGAACGCATGTCGCTGAAGTCCTGCATCCTCCGGAGTGACCGTAAATTCTCTGACCGATCCGTTCTCAAATGCGCACACTTTCGAAGGTTCGGATATGGCCAGCTCGTCCGTGCCGTCACCGCCGTGAACTATCCATGCCTTTTCAGTGCCAAGTGCCCCGAGCGTTTCGGCCATAGGCCGGATCCAATCAGCAGAAAAAGCCCCTGAAAGCTGGCGTCTTACCCCGGCAGGATTGGTCAGGGGGCCGAGCAGGTTAAACACGGTACGGACACCCATTTCCTGGCGGACCGGCATCACGTGGCGCATGGCGGAATGGTGATTTGGCGCTGCCATATATCCGATATTGGCCCCGGTAAGAGATTTTTCGATGGCCTCTACACCTGCATCAAGATTGACACCGAGTGCGGTCAGGGCATCCGATGCCCCTGATTTTGAGGACAGCGCACGATTGCCATGTTTGGCGACCGGTATACCGGCCCCTGCTGTGATCAGGGCGGCTGCGGTTGAAATATTCAGCGTTCCCTTTCCGTCACCGCCTGTACCTACAATATCTATGGCATTACCGGGGGCATTCACCGGCAGGGCCTTTGCGCGCATGACGGTTGCGGCTGCAATGATTTCATCGACAGTCTCGCCGCGCATGCGTAGTGCCATCAGAAATCCGGCACTCTGGGCCGGTGTTGCTTCGCCGGACATAATAGCTTCAAACGCGATCACCGCCTCTTCCCGTGTCAGAGAACGTTCTGT
This sequence comes from uncultured Neomegalonema sp., assembly GCA_937927905.1. Lineage (GTDB taxonomy): Bacteria > Pseudomonadota > Alphaproteobacteria > Rhodobacterales > Rhodobacteraceae > JAHDDY01. The sequence continues at coordinate 1,789 of CALFWP010000044.1, read as the reverse complement.
TGCAATGCCTATCAGGGGTTTGAGTGTCATTAAACCGCCTCTGCCAGTTTGAGGAAATTTGCCATGATTTTTTTGCCGTGTTCGCTGCGGATGCTTTCGGGGTGGAACTGTACCCCGTGAATTTGGTGCTGTTTGTGGGAAACACCCATGATCGTGCCGTCTTCCGTACGTGCTGTCACCTCCAGACAGTCCGGCATACTATCCGGTTCTATCGTCAGCGAATGATAGCGGGTTGCGTTGAACGGATCGGGAATATCCCTGAAAATACCACTTCCGCTATGGGACACGGAACTGATTTTGCCGTGCATTATATCATCGGCACGGATGATGTTTGCCCCGAACGCCTCACCGATAGACTGATGACCGAGACAGACGCCGAATACCGGTATCTCATTGGCTGCGCGACGAATTAAATCGACGCAGATGCCTGCACTTGACGGGTCGCATGGCCCCGGAGAAATAACAATAGCATTCGGATTAAGGTCAATCGCCTCATCGACCGTTAGCGCATCGTTGCGCACAACATGCGTTTTCGCACCGACCTCGCCCAGATAATGAACAAGATTATAAGTGAAACTGTCATAATTATCTATCAGTAACAGCATGAATCAGACTTTCGGTCACCAAATTCGTTACTGTTAATGGGGTGGCAAGCCTCTCTGCGTCAAGGTCTGTACAATGTCAGAGGAAACACCAAAACCTGATCCCCCGAGCATATCGCGGTACCGCAAGCCTGTGGTGGCCGCTATTGGCTTTGTGATATGCCTTATCGTGGGTACGGCCAGCGCACTGAAATTGGATAAACTGTCACGTGCGGCAAGTGCAAATTCTGCGTCCGGGCAACTCTCGGCCTATGAAACGGGCGCTGTTTTTGAAAAGCCGTCCTCAGGATTAATCCGTTCAAAGGAAGACGCGGATGTGATGCCGTGGATCCGTAACGCCGCTTTATATCCTTATAATGACCCCGCGCCGCGCCTGGCTCTGATTATAGAGGAAACCGGCAGCGATATGACGTCGGCACTGACAGCAGTCGGGATTCAGGCACCGCTGACCTTTGCAATTTCACCTGATGCGGATTCAGCGGACAAAACCGCCTTAGCTGCCCGCAGTGCGGGGCGCGAAGTGCTGCTACTGCTGCCGATGCAGTCCGAGGATACGTTTAATACATCGCCGAATCCGGTTTCGATCAATTCTTCGCGTGATGAACTGGTCCGCCGTATGAAATGGAACTTTGCCCAAATTGACGGTTTTGTCGGTGTTATGAACCGTTTTGGTGAAGCGGTGACCCGTGACGGTCCGACAATGCGTGCTGTACTGGAGACACTGAAAGATTACGGGTACGGTTTTGTTGATGCGAGGACACACAGACAGAGTATTGCCGGTGCGCTGGCGCGCCGGATGTCGGTTCCTGTTGGGGATCGTGATTTTGCCGTACCGCGAGATGCCAGCATTAAACAGCTGAATGCAATTCTTGATGAGAGCATTCAGCATGCAGAAAAGTGGGGTACGGCAATCGTGACGGTTCCGGCGGAGCATCGTATGGTAAAGGAGTTGAAATCGTGGGTTGGTACTTATGACTCAAGTGTCAAAATCGCCCCGTTAACAGCGGTGGTCAACCGGCTGCGGATGCAATAGCGGCCGGTCACTGTTTAAGTAAGGAAATAATATCAGCGATTACCGCGTGTTTTTTCGGCAAGGCGCACAGCATCCTTTGCCGCCCTGAACAACGCTTTGGATTTATTGACGGTCTCCATGCGTTCCGCCTCCGGATCGGAATCCCAGACAACAC
>CALFWP010000043.1 GCA_937927905.1 uncultured Neomegalonema sp. | reverse complement strand
GACCACTCGTCAGTGCTACGCGCACCACCTCTGCTCGGAATTCCTCTGTCGGTCGTGGACCCATCTTTCATCTCCTTTGCAACACGATACGTGATCAAAGGAGCGGTACAATCCCGCGACAGGTCCAAACCGCGTCACGGCTGCCGCTGTTGAAATATCCCGTTTTCGGCCATACGGATAGGCTTTATCGGCATGCATTTATTTCAGTACACCGGACACAATTCAATCACAGCGTTGCACATTGCAAACTCTCTGCTTTCAGATAATTATATTATAAAATGTAATCACGGGGAATCGTCATGAGTACACCGCAAAATACACCAAATACGCCGCAACAGCAGGGACAACAGGATAACGAGTTGAACGCTGCTGAAATCCAATCCGCACTGGCTGATATCAGCAAATCACTTCAGCAAATTGCAGAAAAGCTGAACAAATAAAAGCTGACTGCTACGAAAACTCCGGTGCTCTTGCTGTCACAGTGCCGGATCGGTTCGATGACCTCAATTGTCCAGTTACCGTATCCTGCTGGCGCGCCGCGGAGTTTCGGACCGCGACGCCGCAATCCGCAAAGATGTATCGCACGGTTATGCTCCGCACGAGCGGCTCCGGTCCAATTCGTTTGAGACTCCATTCAGTGTGCAAACCGAACGGAATCACAAATCACTGAAATCGCCCAAATACTTTTCGTTCAGGCTCTGAGATGTGCCGTGGATTTATCAAATATAATATCGCCATTACTTTCCTAGGCGGGTAAGAACACGCCTTGCAGCGCCCTCTATCATCATCGGTAATGTTTTACGCTGCAGAGCGTAAGCAACAATGCCCGGACCTTTTTGCCCCAGGTTGCTTTTGTAACGGTTCTCTCCGCCCATGAAATCGTAAACATCCATTCCCGTCTTGAGGTGATGCTCAATTGCCAGGGCATGGGTTACCAGGCCGGGTTTCAGTTTATTATCATCTTCAAAAGCAAAGCCACTAAGGTAAAACAGGACTTTGCCGCGGTCGGTAAAATTATAAAGCCAGCCGAATGCATGCTCTCCGGCCCGGGCGCGCAAAAACTCCACACCGTTATCCGCTTGACCGCCATAAGCGAAATTCATCATTTCCGTATGAAAGCGCATATAATCCGTTTTTTGTGTTGCCCCGGCTTTTCCGGCGGCATTCCACTTCGCTTCATGATGCGGAGCAAGTTCAGACAGAAAACCCCGTGCCTCGGTTAACGATCCGGCCACATCCAGTGTCAGTTTGCCCCGCAACCGGTAAAGCTTCATTGATCGCCTGATCTGACTTCGGGTATTTTTACCCAATGTTCCCAGATACCCCTCCACATCTGTAACCCCACGGGCGCGTAGCGCGGATAAATCAACGTAAGCGGATGTCGTTTCGGCGCGTCGATGGACATGAAGGCCGAATTGTTCAAAAAGCGCAGCGTCCTGATCTGTGGCACCGCCGATAACCAACTCATCCCAATATGGAGCATCTTTGCTCTGTAACCGGTTAATTGCCGCATGCCAGACGGCTTGCTCCAAACCGCGCGCAGCCAGCAGAGTGTTGTATTCTATAGTTATAACATCTTCCTGCGGATTACCGGTCTCATGTAGGCGGATCTGCTTGGCCCGGACAATTTTTTTCCTGACTTCCACGGATTCGCACAACAAACCCAGTCCGACCAGATCACCGCCAGATTCAAAAACTTCAACAAGCATCGGATGTCCGGCAAATGTTTTCAGCCAGGTTCCGATCCAGGTCCATGATAGGAAAAACGGACGATCTGCCTTTGTTTCAAGCTCACGCCAGGACGCTTCCAGAAGCAATAAATCGTTAACCGGTCTGATTTTTGCTGTGAGTGGCTTCATACGACGTACTCCAGTTTGCGTGCTGTTTACAGTCCATTCGTGAACGAAGCGTACAAACAACATTGATGGTCGATACCGGAGTTTCGAATAGTGACGCTGAGTCCGTCCTTTACCACGCCGATCCAGCTGAGTGCACAGACTCAGCCTATGATGCTTGTGGTGGTGGATACGGAAGAGGAGTTCGATTGGTCTGCCCCCTTTTCCCGCGAATCCCGTTCGACACAAAATTTACGTGAGCAGCATCGTGCACAAAAAATACTGGACCGTCACGGTGCCGTTCCTCTCTACGTAATCGACCACCCGGTTGCGACAGATCCCTGGAGCACGTCATGGCTCAGGGAATTGACAGAAAGCGGACACGCCGAGGTAGGCGCTCATTTGCATACATGGGTAAACCCGCCTTATTCCGAAGCGGTTTCTCCATCCAATTCATACGGCTGCAATCTGGAACCCTCGCTGGAACGCCAGAAAATAGAAGTTCTGACCGAAGCGATTGCAGCATCCACAGGGGTCACGCCTTTACGGTTTCGCGCCGGACGGTATGGCATCGGTTACGGTACTTTGCGCAGTCTGAAACAGCTCGGATACCGGACTGAATTGTCGATTGCCCCCCATTCAAATTTTGCAAGTGACGGCGGCCCCTCGTTTTACGAATGGAATAACGAACCTTATTGGCATGGTTCGCCGGGCAAATTGCTCGGCATACCGGTGACAACAGGATTTTCCGGGAAAGTTAAGAATTGGGGGCCCATGGGCGCCCCCATGCTTGACAATGTACTTGCCCGTTCGCTGCGCGTACCAGGCGCCTTGGCCGGTCTCGGGCTGCTCGAAAGGTGCCGGCTGACAATCGAAAATGTGCCCTGCAATTCCCTGCAACGCGTTATTAAAGCACTTGTCGGAGACGGCCAACGCCTGCTGACCCTGAGCTATCACAGCTCGACCATGTTACCCGGTTCAACATCTTATGCCCGAACCGAAAAAGAGCGTGACGACCTTTTGGTTTGTCTCGACCAAACGCTGAAATATTTCACCGATGTTATAGGCGGCCGGATCGTCAGCGTTTCAGAAGCAGAAGCGGAGATCCACAAGAGTGAAAACCTTGAATTTTCCCGTCCTTAACTGAATTTGCATAAGTTTCTGCAACTTATACTGCATAAGCGATACCCTTAGGAGCATTCTGACAATGACCATATTCCGCTTCGTTACAGGCATTTTTTTCGCCCTCGGTCTTGGTGCATGCGGCTCTTTAGGCCCAAGTAACCTTTCCGCACCGGCTGAGACTATCGGCACCAGCCTTGGTGTAGCATCGCCCGAATACCGCCTGGGTCCGGGTGAAACCATCCAGGTTTTCGTCTGGCGTAATCCGGAATTGTCGATCACGGTACCGATCCGTCCTGATGGCCGTTTTTCCATGCCCTTGATCGAAGACATTACAGCTGCGGGTAAAACCCCTTCCGAACTGAGTCGTGATATTGAGCAAGAACTTGCTGCTTACGTACAGGACCCGAATGTGCAGGTCATCGCGCAAGTTGACGGACCCGGTGATCCGCGCCAGCAAATCAAAGTCCTGGGTCAAGCAACCAACCCGACATCCCTTTCATACCGTCGCGGAATCACCGCACTTGATGTGATTATTGCCGTTGGCGGACTGACAGAATTTGCTGACGGAAACGCTGCGGTACTGGTACGTCAGGAAGGTGTTGAAAAAGTATCCTACCGTTTGCGCCTTGATGACCTTGTCAGAAAAGGTGATATCGCTGCCGACCGCCCACTCGCACCGGGGGATACAATCATCATTCCGGAAACCTTCCTGTAGATTTCAGTTCAGCTTCTGAAAAAGGTACCTACCGGGCCGGTAAGTGCCTTTTTTATTTGATAGATATAGCGGCTTATCCAAAGGACGGAAAAGCAGTCGCAAAATCTCACCGGCTTATTATCCAAGCGCAAGCTTGACGATCACTGCAATAATCAATGCAAGGATAATCCACAGATACCAGGGCTTCCCACCGGATGCGCTGGTATTATCAGGACCTTTCAGACTTTTTATCGCATCTTCCGTCCGGTCATAAGTGCCCTTGGCACCGGATGCCGCCGCAGCCGCAACACCCCCTCCTGCCACTGCAGCTGCGACACCGGCCGCAACATTCGTGGCACCATCTCCCGCTGCGTCTGTTACACCACCTACCGCGCCGGTCACAGCATCCGCTGCACCCCCCGCAATACCCGAGACCGCATCCGTTACACCGGAAAAAGCTTCACCCGCAGCGCCCGTTACACCGCCAACCGCACCGGTCACAGCATCCGCTGCACCTCCCGCAATACCCGAAACCGCATCCGTTACACCGGAAACAGCTTCACCTGCAGCGCCCGTTACACCGCCAATCGCGCCGGTCACAGCATCCGCTGCACCTCCCGCAATACCCGAGACCGCATCCCCTGCCAAACCCGAGGCTGCGCCCAAAGCAGAACCGGCAACAATAGCACCACCAGCAGATCCGGTCTCTGCGGATACAACGCCTTCACCTTCGACCGCTGCTTTAAAGTTCTCGAAAAATGTATTGGCCATACGATTCGCAACGCCATCAATCAGACGCGATCCCAATTGAGCAATCCGCCCTGCGACACTCGCATCAGCATCGTACGAAACCTCTGTGCCGCCCGGCACATCAGACAAAGAGACTTTCGCAGACCCCTTTGCCATACCTGCAACACCACCTTTCCCCTCGCCGGAAAGTGTCAGACTTTGACCTTCAACAACGTCGTGCAGATGAACGACACCATTAAAAGTTGCTTTCACAGGGCCTATTTTTTGCTGGACGACAGCTTCAAATTGAACAGGGGAGACCTGCGTCATCTTCTGGCAGCCGGGAATGGAGGCGTGCAAAACGTCAGGATTATTAAGCGCTTTCCACACCGTATCCCGATCTGCAGCAATTACTTGCGAGCCATCCAGTTTCATCAGCCTCTCCCCACACGTTAATGTGCAAATATCAAAAAGCATCACTTCGATACGCACTATTAGGCATTCGTTATTAGGCTATCTTGTGAGAGGTTTGATCTGTTTGCAATGCTGTAAATTAAGAATGACTGCCATTCAGTGTATCAAGGAATTGGTCGGTTAAATGGATATGATACTTTAATTTATCGCACAGGCGTGATTAGCATGTGCACTCAGTGCAGACTAAAATACGATTATACAGCAACGGTAGTATGCGAATATCATAGGTGGGCAATGCTTAAAATCGGTAAGCTTTCTGTTCTGATGTACGGGATGATCGCAAGTCTGACCCAAGCTGTTTTTGCAGAAAAAGCTCAGGCTGAAAACTCTGTAGTCGTAGAACTTTACACCAGCCAGGGTTGCAGCTCATGTCCGCCTGCAGACAAAGTGCTTAAAGAGCTGACGAAACAAGAAAATATAATCGCATTATCGTTGAATGTTGATTATTGGGACTACCTTGGATGGAAAGATGATCTTGCTTTACCAGAAAACACAAGGCGGCAAAGGGACTATGCTAAGATAATGCGCTCCCGACATGTCTACACACCACAGCTTATGATTGATGGAAGCATAGATGTGATCGGTAGTCGTCATTCCCAAGTCAGCAGTGCTGTTGAAACTTATTCGCGCGAAAAAGATACCGCCACAGTTAGTGCCGAGCTGTCCGGCGACACAGTGAAAGTCTCCATAAAAGCTGTAGAGGCCGATTCCAGGGACGCAATTATCTGGCTGGTTGGTTATGATTCCAGTGTGGTGAAAGATATTGGGGCAGGCGAAAACCGTGGACGCAGTATAGAATACACGAATGTTGTCCGTGAATGGCGTAAACTCGCAAAATGGGACGGGTCATCTGCCGGTACGTTTGTTGATACTAAACCGGAAGGCAAAGGCGGCTTGGCAGTCATAGTTCAAGATGGCAAAGTCGGTCCGATATTGGGTGCAACACAAATACGCTATGGCGGTGACCTCAAGGCTGCCGGGGCATCATCCCGGAACTGATTTTCCCCCAGCGGTTATGCATCCAGAAATACTGCTCCGGACGTGCACGTACCCATATTTCGAGACTGCTGTTAACCATCTTTGTAACGTCTTCTGCGGTTTGGCCCTCAACATTCAATGGTGGTTCGATCACAACGCGGAAACGACTGGACCGGCCAATACGCTCACCTCGCACCGGCAGCAATAAAGCACCGTAATTCAGCGCAATTTCCGCAGCTCCAACTGACGTTTTTGCCGGCTTACCGAAAAACGGAATATCAGGTGCCCCGGCAAATCGCTGATCCGTCAGGATCATTGCCGCGCCGCCGCCTCTGACATGACGAAGCATCCCGAGCGCCCCCCGGCGTCCTTTATGATATATCGGTGCGTCTGTGACCATCATCAGATTGCGCGAAAATTCGTCAAACAACGGGTTGTTAAACGCGCGGTAGATCAGTGCAGGTGGCCATCCCAAGCGGGCAAATGCGATTCTGATCACTTCCCAGTTTCCGAAATGGCCGGTTACAAGCACAGCGCCCTTCCCAGAATCCCGGGCCATCCGCAGGTGTTCCTCCCCTTCGATATCTATACGGCCAAGATCATCAGTCAGTTTTTGCAGGTAACGGTATTCCAGAAGATTGCGCGTCAGACCGTCAAACATATCCGTAAGTACGGCGGATTTTTCAGCCTCGCTAAGTTCAGGCATCGCATAGGAAAGATTCCGCAAAGCCCGCTTTCTCAAACCTGTGAACCGCCCTAGGGTGCGGGCAACGGCTGCACCGATTGACGGACCAACATCAAGCGGCAGCCGGCAAATTGTGTGCGCAACAGTCTTTACGACAAAAAACTCAAGCCGGTGCGACAGTTTTACTCCGGACGCCACGCATGTCTCCAATCCTATTGAGCGGCTGTTTCTTAATGCATGAGGCCGTAAACAAAAACCCCCGCCGTATAAGGCAGGGGTTGGAAAATGCGTTTAAGCCATTCGTTAAGCGCGAGGACCGACGACCATAATCATCTGCCGTCCCTCAAGCTTCGGCATTGATTCGACTTTCCCGATATCTTCAAGATCACCTGATACACGCTCAAGAAGAGCACGACCTAATTCCTGGTGTGCCATCTCACGTCCGCGATACCGGAGCGTGACCTTCAATTTGTCACCCTCGCCCAGAAATTTACGGGCACTCCGGAGTTTGACCTCATAGTCATGAGTGTCGATATTCGGACGGAATTTAACTTCTTTCAGATCAACCGTCTTCTGGGTTTTGCGGGCTTCCGCAGCCTTTTTCTGGGTTTCGTACTTATATTTTCCAAAATCCAGAATTTTACAAACAGGCGGGTCCACGTTCGGGGATACTTCGACAAGATCCAGCCCCACATCTTCCGCAAGTCTTACGGCATCACCAGGGTTCATAATTCCCCTGTTCTCGCCTTCATGGTCAATAACGCGAACTTTCGGGCAGCGGATAAAATGATTCACGCGCGGGCCAGTCTCTCTGGTCGGCGGCGCGAGGTTTGGTCTACGGGCTATCTTCGTTCTCCATCAGTAGTTTCTGTCACTGGTACATTGAGCATTGCTATTTTTACATAAATAACGCCAGCGTTTTCTCAATATAAAGTAAACGGATTGCACTGTCTCATTATTTCAACGCGATCTGCGGAATTTTGCGGAAAAAAGATGTGCCCAGTATTTACGATCTGAAGCCTGAGTTTCAAAACATGCTGCGCCCTTTATGTTCGGGGCTGGCGGCAAAAGGTCTTACAGCCAATCAGGTCACAGGCGCGGCATTGGTGCTGAGCCTGATATACGGGGCCTGGATCTGGTTCAGTAACGCCTCACAGCTCTGCCTTATGTTGATGCCTTTGTGTCTTCTCGTGCGTATGGCTCTGAATGCGATCGATGGCATGCTGGCGCGTGAGTTTGATATGAAAAGCCGGTTCGGCGCATTATTCAACGAAGTGGCGGATGTGTTGAGTGATGCCGCGCTTTATCTGCCTTTCGCTCTGATTACGGCACCGGAACATGTTGTTATTATAGTGTTTTTGGCCATCACCGCGGAAATGACGGGAGTAATGGGTCCAATGATCGGTGCTCAACGGCAATACCAGGGCCCTTTCGGGAAAAGTGACCGTGCGGCTTTTTTCGGGATATCCGGTTTTCTGCTGGGCACGGATATAATCGGGCCGGCGTTATTCGGCATAGCATTGTGGGCGGCATTGATACTCAGCATCGTGACTATCGGAAACCGCGTAAAGGGCGCGCTTAAAGAAGGTTCGCAGCCATGAGCGTTTCAGAACATGTATGGTGGGCGATCGCTGTAATTTTTGCGCTGTTGAGCCTGGCCAGCCTGATTGCCTACCGGCTCTCAAATACCCGCCCGGGCCGTTCAAGCGACGAGCTGACACTGCGGATAAAATCCTGGTGGTTCATGATCGGGATATTCACCGTCGCGATTGTTATTGACCGCGCTATTTCGACCATCTTTCTGGGTTTCATCGCATATCTGGCTTTGAAAGAATATTTCTCTCTGATTCCGACACGGCGCATCGACCGGATTGTCATCCTGTTTGCCTATCTGTCCGTACCGGTTCAGTTTTACTGGGCGCATACAGGCTGGTACGGCATGTTTGTCATTTTCATTCCGGTATGGATGTTTCTTTTCCTGCCGATGATTATGGTGTTCAAGGGCCAGACAGACGGTTTTCTGAAAGCGGCAGGCACTGTCAGCTGGGGTCTGATGATGACGGTCTTCACCCTGTCGCATGCGGCCATGATGCTGACCGAGGGGGACAGGCATAACGGCACGGCGGCGGGTGCAGGATTGTTGCTGTTTCTTGTTTTCACAGCCCAATTCAATGATGTTGCCCAATTTACCTGGGGTAAGCTAACGGGCAAAAAGGCAATCGTACCAGGCGTCAGCCCGAACAAAACCCGGGAAGGGTTTATCGGCGGTGCAATCACGACAATGCTTATCGCGGCGTTGACAGGGCCTTACCTTACCGTGATGCCCTTGCTCTGGTCTGCATTGGCCGGAATAGTAATTGCGATGGCCGGTTTTGTGGGCGACGTCACAATGTCCGCCGTCAAACGCGACCTGAATGTTAAAGACAGCGGCGGGCTTATCCCCGGGCATGGCGGCATTCTCGACCGTGTGGACAGCCTGACCTATGCCGCACCGGTATTTTTGCATTTTTTTTATTATTTCTTTGTCGGCGGACGGGCATAGATGATCAGAGTGCTTCGCTACGGATTTTTTGCCCTTATTGTAAGACCGGTCCTGCTGCTGCTCCTGGGGACAAATATACGTAATCGCGAACGACTGCCGCCTGAGGGACCTGCGGTCATTGTTGCCAATCACAACTCCCACCTTGATACACTGGCGCTGATATCAATGATGCCGCTGAGGGATCTGCCCAAGCTGACACCTGTGGCCGCTGTCGATTATTTCGGCAAAGGCGCTTTCGGATGGTTTGCCAAACATATTATCGGTATTCTGCCCATTGACCGGAGCGGGAAAACCCCAAGGCGCAATCTGCTCGACGGGGCCATAGCCGCTCTGGATGCGGGTAAAATACTGATCCTTTTTCCTGAGGGCACGCGCGGGGAACCCGAACGGCTGGTAACATATAAAAAGGGCATCGCTCATCTGATCAAAATACGGCCTGACGTGCCGGTCACGCCAGTTTTTATGCATGGTCTGGGCAAAGCTCTGCCAAAGGGAACGTATCTGTTTGTTCCCTTTACCTGTGATGTGTTTGTCGGTGAACGTTTGATTTATTGCGGCGATGTCGGTGATTTCATGTCCGACCTGGAGGACAGGATGAACGTTCTTGCGCAACAGGGATGCTTCCCGACATGGGAATAAATGATGCTAAAGACGTAGAAAGCACGCATCGGACCCGTCTATTTATGGATCATTTTATCTTTCAAACGGGATCGCGCATAAATATTCACAGAAAAAGTATAATCATAATAGCAATTTACCGCAATAAAAGCAGCAAGAAAGCAACACTTCACACTATGAATACGAATTAGCCGTTGTTTAACCTGAATTCGGAATGACTCACGTTGCAAACTTCAACAGGCTAACGGTTTCCGACTGCCGATCTCGCAAATAAGGTATATCCATGACTAAGCGTGTCAGAAAAGCTGTTTTCCCGGTCGCCGGTCTCGGCACCCGTTTTCTTCCTGCAACAAAATCGATGCCGAAAGAACTGTTACCGGTCGTTGACAAACCGGTCATCCACTATGCCGTTGATGAAGCGCGCGCAGCAGGAATTGAACAGTTTATCTTCGTATCTTCACGCGGCAAGACCGCCATGGAGGATCATTTCGACCGCTCCATAGAACTGGAAGAAACACTCAAAATGCGTGGCAAAACCGAGGAACTGCAACGGCTCCAGGATACACTCGTAAATTCGGGTGATCTGGTATTTGTCCGCCAACAGGAACCGCTGGGCCTTGGCCATGCCGTCTGGTGCGCCCGTCATATTGTCGGGAACGAGCCGTTCGCAGTCCTCCTGCCCGATGATATTGTCATGAGTAACCCGCCCTGTATTTCCGAGCTGATCGATGCGCATGAAACTCTGGGGCGCAGTCATGTTATTGCCGTACAGGATGTCCCGAAGGAACATACCAGCCGTTACGGTATTCTTGACCCTGAGGCTGAGGTTTCACCCGGCCTGATCCGCGCGCGAGGCATAGTTGAAAAGCCCGATCCGGAACTTGCACCCTCCACGACGGCGGCCATCGGGCGCTATGTGCTTGATCCGGCGGTTTTCGATCATCTAGACAAGGGGGTCCAGGGTGCAGGCAATGAAATTCAACTGACCGATGCGATTGCAGCCACAATGGATATCGCACCGCTGCACGGATGCCATTTCAAAGGCACCCGGTATGATTGCGGTGATAAACTCGGTTTTCTGAAAGCTAATATTGCCTTTGCACTGCAAAGACCTGAACTGGCAGATGGCCTGAAAGATTTTATGGACGACATGCTGGAAATTGTATCCGGACACGAGCGGCAAAGGATTGCGTGAGCATTCGTACTTAAACCTGCAAAGCGAGGGCGTGGTCCCTCGCCTGACTTATCACAAAAGCATCAAAACAGACGGGCCAGGCGCTGCGCCAATGCAGCACTGATCGCCGGATATGCCGACCTGATATCCTGCGCCGACAACCCGGACAGTGATCCGTAACGTTGGCGTAAAGCGGCGGTACGTTTCTGAAAATCAGGCTGGGCATTTTCCAGTTCAATAATTGCCCAATACGCCGCTTCATAATTTTCGGCTGCGATATAGGCCGGGTTGATTTCAATGCCGCTGTTGCGGACATATTCAATTGAGTTATAGGTCGCGAGGCCTTCTTCCAGAACTCCGGTTTTCCGGTCGGGGCCAATGGGCGACAGCGTGTGTATAACCTCATGCCCCAACTGGAAAAGCGCCTGCTTTTCATCTGTCGCAGCGCTGGCGGTCAGTTGGATCACGATGTCCTTACGGCCCTGGTAAACGCTCGCATAAAAAATCTGCGGTACCGATATATTTGCCAGATCAACACCCAGAAGCGTCCAATTGTGATCCCGCCTGCCATATCGCTCTTCGGCGTATTGAAGGGCTTCGCCGTAACGCGTGGCAAGTGTCCAGGTAAATGCACAGGACGCCCCTTCACCACACGGCTGTGCAAGCGCCAGATTCGGACTGACATGAATAAATCCGCTGTCTCCGCTCGCGGGATTGACTGTTAGTGCAAGAGCCGTAGTCATTACAATACTTTTCCACTGTTTCATCACACCCTCAAACAATGACCGGACATGGTTAATTTATGCATAAATCAGGTATTCCACCAACCGCATATTGAAGCACACAAGAATCCTCCGCCCACCAGTCATTACAAAATTTCATTTTCCGGCTCTCTTAGGCTGACGCGGGTGCATCCGCGCGCTAAGTGATGGCGCGGAATAATCGGAGCGATGCTTTATGAGCGCCTATACGTCACTGCGGGATTTTATCGACCGGCTTGAGAAAGACGGCGACCTTGTGCGGATTACCGAGGAAATCTCGACAGACAGAGAGATGACGGAAATACACAAGCGGGTTCTGCATGCAGGCGGTCCTGCTTTACTGTTTGAAAATGTCGTACATGAGGACGGCCGCAAGGCGGAGATGCCTGTGCTCTGCAATCTGTTCGGCACTGTCGAACGTGTAGCACGAGGAGTGACGCTGGACGGCAAAGAGCGCCGCACCGGACAGGAATTGCGCGAAGTCGGAGAGTTGCTTGCCTTTTTGCGTCAGCCGGAGCCACCGCGCGGCATCAAAGAAGCCATGGGCCTGTTGCCACTGGCCAAAACCGTCCTGACGATGAAACCGAAAGGCTTCGGCGGGGTGTTAGGCAAGAAAGCGCCCTGTCAGGAGGTGGTTCTGACGGGAGATGATATCGACCTTGACCGCCTGCCGATACAAACCTGTTGGCCGGACGAGGCAGGCCCGCTTGTGACCTGGCCGCTGGTGGTGACGCGCGGACCCTCGGGCAAACGCGAAGATGATTACAATCTCGGTATCTACCGGATGCAGAAACTCGGCAAAAACAAGCTGATTATGCGCTGGCTCAAACATCGCGGCGGCGCACAGCACCACAGACGCTGGAAGGGTGAAAAACCCGAACCGTTGCCCGCCGCCGCAGTACTGGGCGCTGACCCCGGCACCATTCTGGCCGCTGTGACACCTGTGCCGGATAATCTGAGCGAATATCACTTTGCAGGCCTGTTACGCGGAAAACCGGCGGAGCTGGCCGATTGCGTGACACAGCCCATCAAAGTCCCTGCAACGGCAGAGATTATACTTGAGGGCACCGTAAGCCTTGATGAATACGCCGATGAGGGACCATTCGGAGATCACACCGGTTATTACAACTCGGTGGAACAGTTTCCGGACTTTACCGTGACCGCAATCACCATGCGCGAAAAGCCTCTTTATCTTTCTACTTATACCGGCCGCCCGCCGGATGAACCCGCCATACTGGGCGAGGCTTTGAATGAGGTGTTCATACCGCTGCTTCAGGCGCAATTTCCTGAAATCACCGATTTCTGGCTACCGCCCGAGGGATGCAGTTACCGCATTGCCGTAGTGTCGATGAAAAAGGCGTATCCCGGCCATGCCAAGCGCGTAATGATGGGCGCGTGGTCCTATTTGCGGCAATTCATGTATACCAAGTTTGTGATTGTCGTGGATGAGGACATCAATTGCCGGTCCTGGGACGATGTCTGGTGGGCCGTCACCACGCGCATGGACCCTGCGCGGGATTGCACAATCATAGAAAATACCCCGATCGACTATCTCGATTTCGCGTCTCCCGTTTCCGGTCTCGGCTCCAAGATCGGGTTTGATGCGACCGATAAATGGGAAGGTGAAACCGACCGGGAATGGGGGAAAGTCCTCGAAATGGATGAGGAAACCATTGCAAAAGTCGATGCCAAATGGGACACACTCGGGATTAAAATATGATCAATCAGTAAACTGAAAGACGGAATAAATCCTTCTGCCAACCCAAGCCGTTCCACTCTTTTCTTTTTAGCGGTGATGACGCCAAAGCATGATATGAAAATTGCCACCTGGAACATCAACGGGATCAAAGCCCGTATCGACACGCTGCTGGCATGGTTGAAACAGACAAGCCCCGATATTGTGCTACTGCAGGAAATCAAATCCGTCGATGAAAACTTTCCGCAAAGCGCCTTTGAGGACCTCGGGTACAATGTGGAAACCCATGGCCAGAAAAGTTTCAACGGCGTCGCAATCCTTTCAAAATTCCCGCTAGAGGATGTCACACGCGGTCTGCCCGGAAATCCGTCCGATGAACAGGCGCGTTGGATCGAAGCCAGCATATCCGGCAGCACTGGGAACTTACGGTTTTGCGGGCTTTACCTGCCAAACGGCAACCCGGCCCCGGGACCGAAATATGATTACAAACTGGCCTGGATGGAACGGCTTTACGCCCGCGCCCGTGATCTGATGATGCTGGAGGAGCCGGTCATTCTGCTCGGTGACTACAACGTAATCCCACAGCCCGAAGACGCTGCACGGCCTGAGGCATGGGAAGAGGATGCGCTTTACCTGCCGCAATCACGCGCCGCGTTCCGCCGTTTAATGGCCCTCGGCTGGACCGACGGCGTGCGCGCATTTGCGCCATCGGGAGAACGCTTTACATTCTGGGATTATCAGGCCGGGGCATGGCAAAAAAACAATGGCATCCGTATTGATCATCTGCTGCTCAGCCCGCAAGCAGCTGACAGAACGCTTGCTGTCGGTATTGACCGTGATGTGCGCGACTGGGAAAAACCCTCCGACCATGTTCCGGTCTGGTGCGAGTTGACACTGTGATTTCTGACCTGCAACCACGTCCTTTTCAGCGCGTAAGCGCAAGCCGTTTGAACAAAGCATCATACCGCTCTGTCATAGCCGTCAGGCCGTAATACGCTTTGGCGCGCGCGCTGTTTTTTGCCCCGGCCTCCGCCCGCAGACCGGTATCCGCGCTTAACGTATCCAAGGCGCGTATCAGCGCTGCGTCATCACCCAGCGGGACGACATAAGGCCGGTTTGATTCGTGTACCATTCCCGAAACATCCCCGACAGCCGTTGCCGCCACAGGCAGACCCGACGCCATACCCTCCACCAGAGAAATCGGCATCTGTTCGGTATCCGAACTCAGCGCATATATATCCATTTCACTCAGAAAAGGCGCGACATCCGATTGTTCACCGGCAAACCGAACCCGCTCACCAAGAGGGGCGGCCTGCTGTTCAAGCGCGGACCGTTCAGGGCCGTCACCGACGATCAGAAGCCGTACGGATGTATCCTGCATCTTTGAAAAGCACCCGATCAGACGATCAAGGCGCTTTTCCTTGCGCAATGCAGCCACGGTTCCGATTGTGACAGGTCGTTGTGGCCGCTGTATCGGGGCAAACGCATCCAGATCAACGCCATTCGGGATCAGATGCACCCGGGATGGTTTGACCTTCCACGTCGTCGTATAAACTTTTTCAAGCACACGACTGGGGGCGACAAATTCTAAGGCTTTGCGGCGGAATGCAAAGCGGCGTACCCAGACACGCTTGGGATTTTGCGCATCTGGACGCTCATCAGGACCGAAACCGTCCTCAAAATGCACATGCGGAATGGCACCGCGTCCCCTGTTCGCAAACAGCCACTCGATTGCGCCCCAGTTCACTGTCAACAGCAAACCGGCATTCTGTTCAACGATAACATTCCGGAAGGTGCGTATATTCTCACGCGAGATGAAACCGCCCTTATTCACCTTTGCTTCCACACGCCGGTATGCAATGCCATCCGGCAACACATCCTCGGCATCATAGCACCCGTCCATCGACAGAACGAGATGCTCATACTCAGCACCGAGCGAACCGGTCAGCGTTGCCATGCGGCGCTGCGGCCCTCCGACTGCAAATGTCGAAAAAACCCAGAGCAAACGGATTTTTTGCCGATCAGTCACGGTGAACGTGAATTGCGCGCTCGCGGAATACCGCTGCATCGGCGACCGGTTGCCAGCCCAGCACTTTCTTTTCGATTGACGTATCAATCTCGCTCACCATGCCGCGCGATTTCAGATCGCGGGAGCTTGGCGCAGGGACACCCTTACGGCCCGAAACTTTCTTGGCGGCAAATTTCAGCCATTCCATACCGGAGACAGCGGCACCGCTTTGCGACTGGAATTTCAGCGGACGCCCCGTCGCCTGACCCAACTCGTCGATATATTGCCGCGCAGTCCAACGCACATCACCGACAAGATTGAACGCCTTACCGCTTATGCTTTCAAGGTCGGCCGTCAATGCACCGGTGATCGCACTGGCGACATCTTCCGCAAGAACGAAAGGAAGCGGATTTTTGCCCTTATTCCAACCGACACACCATGTTTCGGTGTTAAACGCACCTAAAGCCGAATGGAACGGCGCGCCGCCCTCACCCACCACAACAGCGGGACGCAGGATCGAAACCGGCAGGCCCTTGTCGGCGTGAAGTTTCAGCATCGCCTCTTCTGCAACAACCTTGGCATATCCGTAATCACCCCGTGCCCCGGGGTTCTGATCGGGTGGTGTTTCAGCATTGAGTTTTTCATTCTTATCACCAAGCCAAAGCGCGGCTGAGGAGCTGATGAACAAAAGCCGTTCGGTTCCGGCCGCAAGACATGCCTTGGCCACCACTTCGGCACCGCCGACCATCGCCTGCGTTACCGCCTCACGCGTGGTTCCGCCGCCGCCATGAGCCAGATTGACGACCTGAGGTGCGCGTCGCACCACATCGGCAACCGCCTCTTTATCGCTGATCGAACCGCTGAAAATCCCGACATTTTCATGCCGGAACAGTCCGGGCAGATTTTTGGTTGAGCGCGCCATAACAGCGACCCGCTTGCCCTCGGCAACAAGCGCTGCGGTCAGATGCTGGCCGATAAAGCCCGTTCCGCCAAGAACTGCGACATCATATGTATCGTTGGCACCGGGTTTCGCAACCGCCGGTATCGGTGCGTTATCCGCAAATGCGGCAGCGTTCTCGCACAATGCCACAAGACGCAGACCCGCCTCTCCATCCGGTTTTTGTCCACTCTCCAAATCCTTGTAAAACGCGCCGACAGACCCGATCATCGAGCGGTTGAACCCGTCGGATTTTCCGCCGAAGCGCAAAATTTCACCGGCATAAGATCCCAGACCGCCAAAAGCCTGTCCTGCGGCCTGTTTTGCAATCTGAAAGCTGCGGCGCGCGTGATCAATCGGCGCAATTTCCGCATGGGCGCCGCGTCCGACAACGCGGCTTTCAAACATTTCGGCCTCAATCACACCATCATCGCACAGTGCGGAAACAGACCAGCTTGGATAATTCGCTCCCAGCACCACCTGTAACTGTGCATCACCTGTTTCCGACTTAAATGACAGCGACCATTTATTGGTAATGGCAACCCCTTCGGTCGGGCGGGTCGGTTCTGCGGGCAATG
>CALFWP010000042.1 GCA_937927905.1 uncultured Neomegalonema sp. | reverse complement strand
CAGCATTCAGGACAGTCCCAGATCATTCAGGATAAAACCAGAAATCCCGCTGATATCATCAAGATGCAGCTGCGGGCGGTCCGTATCAAGCGGTGTGTCCGTTGCGATCAGACGAATGGTCGGATCCGTTTCCGCAATCAGGCTTTGCCCTGCTGCCGTGCGATGGGCTTCGACTTTCGGGTGACTGTCACGCTTATAACCTTCGATCAACACAAGATCACAGGGCGAAAGCCGTGCGAGCAACTGATCGAGGCTTGGCTCCGGCTCATCTCTCAATTCATGAATCAAGGCCCAGCGCGCACCGGAGCCGACCAGAACTTCCCGCGCACCGGCCACGCGGTGGCGGTAACTGTCCCGTCCCTTATGATCGACATCAAAGGCATGATGGGCGTGCTTGATGGTCGAGACGGAAAAACCCCGCGCAGTGATTTCACTCACCAGCCGCTCGACCAGTGTTGTCTTGCCGTTGTTTTTCCACCCCGTCACGCCGTAGATTTTCACGCGAGCATCCTTTCCGCTACGGCCAGGTCCTCCGGCGTGTTGATGTTGAAAAAGGGATCAAAGGGTACAGTCCCGAATACCGCCGCGGCACAGCCGTGACGGGCGGTCCAGCAATCCACTTTACGCATACCATCCGCCATCGCCGCACGCAAATCATCCGCCAGGATCACTGGCCACAGACCGAACACCGGATGGGTCCGCTCTCCGGTTTGTGCACAGGCCAACGGCATACCGTCACTTTGCGCAGCTTCAAACAGCCTGCTGCACAAGTTCTCCGGAAAAAACGGCGTATCCACGGCAATAGTGACAATATGCGACGCTCCGGCATCCGCCGCATAATCAAGCCCTGCCAGAACGCCTGCAAGCGGTCCTGACCGGCTGTCATCAGGGTCCGGTATCACCGGCAATGCCGCGCCAAACCGTTCCGCATCCCCGTTCGCGTTGATCACCACCGCATCCACCTGCGGCGATACCCTTGCCACCGCATGGTCCAAAAGCGTTTTGTCATCCAGACGGATAAGGGCTTTGTCCCCGGGGGTTTCCGTTGCTCCACCCATGCGCCGCGCCAGACCGCCCGCGAGTATGACACCGAATACCGTCATCCGAGCGGTGATACGCCGATCAGCCACTGGTGGCCGAGGAACAATAGAAACCACGCCAGCAATCCGGCGGGCACGGCAGCCCAGGCAATCAGGGCATTCTCCGATGCAACCGGCAAGAGCGACTTGCCCGACGCACGATTAAGGACCACCACCTGAACCGCAGCCCACGCCAGCAATCCACCGAACAAAACGACAGAGCGTACATCGCCGTTCATGATCAGATGAAGCGCAGCCCAGAGCTTAAAACCGGTCAGTTGCGGATGCCGCACCTGTGCGCGCAATGCGGACCCGGGATAACTGCCCGCATACAGAATAAAGGCCGGGATCAGCAGAACAATTCCGGTCATTCTGACTTCTTGGGGAACCTGCCACAAAACAGAAGCATCCGCCCCGGGATAGCCCCGGATCATCAGCCAGACGCTGAAAATCAGCACAACCGCAACACAGATTTTACGCATAATCACCGGTACAGATGCAGCCAGCCCCGGCGCGATTCTGTTTAAAAAATGTGCAAGAGTAAACAGCAGCACTCCACTGATAAGGTAGGTCATTATTTGTCCTTTGCGGCCTGTTTTATCCTGCTGCGCTCCGCATCAAGCCATCGTTCCATAACAATCGTCTCGGCATCACAATATCCGAGCCGTTCATAGAATGCGATAACCGCTTCGTTTGTTCTGCGTACCATCAGGTGCAGCTTTGGCATATTGCGCGAACGGCCCCACTCCTCAGCGGCCCGCATGGCTTTTCCGCCCCAGCCCTGACGCTGAAAATCCGGATGCACGGCAAGATAATAAACCCAGGCCCGATGCGCGTCATGGCCGACCATAAAGGCAGCTGCAATCCGCCCCTCAGCCTCAGCAACAAAAATCTCCGCATTCGGATTGGCCTGCACAAGCGCAATATCCGCTTCTGGCTGGTTCCACGGGCGGGTCAGTCCGCACAGGTCCCACAATCCGATAACCAAATCGGTTTCTGTGTCGCGCATAGGACGGAAATCAGTATCCATAGGGGCTCGTAACCGTATTAAAATTACGACTGTTACACCTGATCCTGATGATATCAAAAATTAAAAATAAGAGAAAATATCAGTTAAAATTTCAATTATAAAAATGAGATCGAAAACATCGTAAATCATTGATTTTATTCAGTTCAGATCCTGGATTAAGTTAAAAATCAATAGTCTTCAGCAGGTATGTCACAAAGATATTAGTGCGCGTTGACATTTGCCGTGAGTTTATGACGCCCGCGCAGAGGTAGATCATCGCCGCGAAGGGCGTGCCGGTCTTACAGGCCCGCCTGGCCGTACGTTTGAATTCCTTGAGTTTCTGGAAGTAGTTTTCGATCAGATATCGCCATTTGTACATTTCGTGATCAATGTCGAGCGGTTTTAGGCGATTGCGCCGTTGTACCTGGCCATTGTCGTCGATCTGTACTCCCGGCGCATCGTCGGTTGGGCCGCAAGCAATCGCATGAAGGAAGACCTCGCGCTCAAGGCCCTGCGCCGTGCAATCGCTTTGCGCAACCCACCCGCCGGATTGATCCATCATTCGGATCGTGGAAACCAATATTTTTCCGACGACTATCGCTGTAAACTCAAGAAATATGGCTTCATTGCTTCGATGAGCGGCAAGGAAAATTGCTACGATAACGCAATGGTCGAAACGGTCTTCAAAACCATCAAAGCATAACTTGTCTAGACAACTATTTTCTAGACGCGACGCGACGCGATGCAGAAAAAGCCATTGGCACTTACATCGACGGATTCTACAATCCGCGCAGACGACATTCAGCGCTCGGCTTCAAAGCACCGATCACATTCGAGGCGGCCCGGAACTGACAGAGAAACCGTCTGTCCACTTTCCAAAGGTAAGACCAGAGAGTCTGCGATTTCGTCTGAGGTTTTGTAGGCAAGCCCATGCCTTCGCGCGATTTTGACTGCAATTTCGTATTCGTGGCGAGCGTCACCGCTTGAACCATCTCGCAAAGCGTCCCAATGCCTAGGCGGTGTGGACGGATTTGACCAAGATGAACGTGGCAGCGAGAGCGACGATAGATCGGAAATTTCTTGCGGTCTTCTCGCAGCGTAATGCGA
>CALFWP010000041.1 GCA_937927905.1 uncultured Neomegalonema sp. | reverse complement strand
TGTCCGGTGCCCTGATCGAGACGGCGAAGCTTTGCGCGATGATATTTGCCATGATCTGGGGCGTATTGATTTTTGTGCGTTACCTCGGGTTTGCCAAGTTGCCGACCGCCTTTGCGGATTTTATCGCCGGACTGGACCAGTCGCCGATGCTGACGCTGCTGATGATCCTCGGGGTTTATGTCATCCTCGGCATGTTTATGGATGCCATCGGGATGCTGATCCTGACCCTGCCGGTGACCTTTCCGGCGGTGATGGCATTGAATGGCGGCGTAGATGTTACCGCCGTCGATAGTACGCTCGGCATGTCGGGGCCGGAATGCGCGGTCTGGTTCGGCATCATTGTGGTCAAGATGGCGGAACTGTGTCTGATCACACCGCCCATAGGCCTCAACTGTTTCGTGGTTGCCGGCGTGCGGCCTGATATTTCGGCACAGGATGTGTTCCGTGGCGCGTCACCGTTCTTTGTCGCCGATGTCGTCACCGTCGCCGTGCTGATCGCGTTTCCCGGCATTGTGTTGTGGTTGCCGAGGCTGATACTGGGTTGATTACATATCGGGTTGATTAAGACCCTCATGGACAATCTTTATGCGGAGTGACGGATCACGGGCCTGATCTGTTAATCATTGCTTTTATGACCGGACAACCTACCGTTCCGTTCGGACGACGTGCAAATATGATTGTTCTCACCGTATAGACCTCACAGAAGGAGTAAGACGATGGAATGGGCCTTGGTTTTTATTCTCAGTTATTCGGACCCCAATGCGCCGCAATATGATGCGTCCTATAATGAGCACGCGACGGTCACATCGCCGACATATAGCACACAGGCGGAATGCAAGGCCGCAGGCAATATTAAAATGGCCAATCTTAACTGGTCAGATCAGGATGACGGAAGATTGGATTGGATTTGTACACAAAATGCGTCTTTTGCATCCCGCTGACCTTGTTGAACTTTCTCTTCGACATAGCCGCTAATATAATGATGTCAACGGATAACGATGGAGCCGGTATCGCATCTCACCTTACATAATGTCTTTATACGTAAGCCGGACACGCTTAAAATTGCTGTCCACCTACGGCGGCACCCGTGTCGCCGCTACTATATCAGAAATCACCCCGAAACCCTTATTATAAACGTCCAAAGGGCGGCATGTGCAAAGGAACGTCGTTTCCGTTACAGAAGACGGCGTCACTGTACTGGCGTGTTGACAGTCTAGTCTGTTTGAAAGGGACCGGATACGGGAACGGAAGATTTCACCGCTCCGGCATGTAAGATCGCACTATCCGGCGGGCCGCAGACCTGCACGGTGATTATTTAAGGGACGTAAAATGTCTGACATCGAAATTGCGCGTAAGGCGAACAAAAAGCCCATTCAGGAAATCGGGAATAAACTTGGTATTCCTACGGATCATTTGCTGCCCTTCGGACATGATAAGGCGAAAATTTCCGCTGAATTCATCAAATCCAAGTCCGGCGACACTGATGGCAATCTGATCCTTGTGACCGCGATCAACCCGACCCCTGCCGGTGAGGGCAAGACCACAACAACTGTCGGCCTCGGCGATGGTCTGAATAAAATCGGCAAAAACGCGATGGTCTGCATCCGTGAGGCCTCACTCGGTCCGAACTTCGGCATGAAGGGCGGCGCGGCGGGGGGCGGTTATGCGCAGGTTGTTCCGATGGAGGATATGAACCTGCACTTCACCGGTGATTTTCACGCCATCACCTCCGCGCATAACCTCTGTTCCGCTATGCTCGACAACCACATCTACTGGGGTAATGAGCAGGAGATTGATGTGCGCCGCGTTGTCTGGCGCCGCGTGCTGGATATGAACGACCGCGCGCTGCGCCAGATTACGGCCTCACTGGGCGGTGTCGCTAACGGCTTCCCGCGTGAGACAGGCTTTGACATTACGGTTGCTTCGGAAGTGATGGCGATCCTGTGCCTTGCGAGCGATCTGGATGATCTGCAAAAGCGTCTGGGCGATATGATTGTGGCGTATCGCCGTGACCGCACCCCGGTTTACTGCCGCGACATCAAGGCGGACGGTGCCATGACGGTGCTGTTGCAACAGGCGATGCAGCCGAACCTTGTGCAAACCCTTGAGAACAATCCGGCCTTTGTTCATGGCGGCCCGTTCGCCAACATTGCCCATGGCTGCAACTCGGTCGTTGCCACCAAAACAGCGCTGAAGCTGTGCGATTATGTTGTTACCGAAGCCGGTTTCGGCGCTGACCTCGGCGCGGAGAAGTTTCTTAACATCAAATGCCGCAAAGCGGGCCTCAGCCCGAAAGCGATTGTTATCGTGGCCACCATCCGCGCCATGAAAATGAACGGCGGTGTTGCGAAAAACGACCTCGGGCAAGAGAATGTCGAGGCTGTAAAAAACGGCTGCGCCAATCTCGGACGTCACATCGAAAATATCGGCAAATTCGGTGTTCCGGCTGTTGTGGCGATCAACCACTTCGCTGGTGATACGGAGGCCGAAGTAGCGGCCTGTAAAGAATACGTCGAAAGCCTCGGTTCCGAAGCAATTCTCTGTAAGCACTGGGCCGATGGCGGTGCGGGTACGGTTGATCTGGCAAACCGTGTTGTGCAAATCATTGACGAGGGCAAAGCGAACTATGCGCCGCTTTACCCCGACAGCATGGGCCTTGCCGAGAAGGTCGAAGCGATTGCCACGGGCATCTACCGCGCTGACGGCGTGGTGATGGATAAAAAAATCCGTGATCAGCTCAAAGCCTGGGAAGAGCAAGGCTACGGCAACCTGCCGGTCTGTATGGCAAAAACCCAATACAGTTTCTCTACCGATCCGAACGAGCGCGGCGCGCCCACGGGCTTTACCATTCCGGTGCGCGAAGTCCGCCTCTCCGCAGGTGCGGGTTTTGTGGTCGCTATCTGCGGTGAGATCATGACCATGCCGGGTCTGCCGCGCGTTCCCGCGGCCGAGACTATCATGCTCGATGATGACGGTCAGATTCAGGGTTTATTCTGATTGCACTCTACGTATATTCAGAATTTGCAGGCCGCCCTTATCAGGGCGGTCTTTTTTACAGGAATTTTCCTGAACTGTACGCTGCGAGTCCGGGCTATGCGGAAGGACCAGCTCCGGAGTTACTGATGGGCGAAGAGGTGCTTTGCGACATCGGGATTGCCCTTACGCCACATGACATTATCGAGCAGGTAATGATGGACATTTATAAAAACCCAGAACACTGCAAAGGCCCATAGTGCAGGATATCCTGCGGTTTCAAGATCCGATACCAGTGTAACAACAAAAGGAAACGCCCAGAATGCGGCAAAGCCGAGGACTGCGCCGATAAGGTAAAATTGCACCAGACCGGCCACCGGAATATTGCTGATAATGCGGCTCAGAAAAGCTTTATAGCCGTTTCCGGCTTTTTCTGTTTCCACGTTCAGCTGAAAACGGGTCGTAACCATCATATACTGCAGTGAATGAAACGCCGGAATGACAAGCAGAAACAGCGGGTTCACTCTTGAAACGATGGTCCAGATATAAAGTGAGACGAGGTATGCCATAACACCATTGACAGGCAATCCTTTCCCGCCCAGTAAAAGCCGCCGCCCGAACATTACAGCGGTCAGCGCAAAAAAAGCCGCCATAACTGCAAATGTTATATTGTAGATATAATCGGGAAATATGAACGCGTATTTTTCGACACCGAACAGTTTATATTCAGCGATTTTCTCATTTGAATATATATAGCTGAAAGCCCAGGTCGCGTATGCATTCCATATCAGAAGTTTCTTTTCACTCTCTGTAAAAAACTTTTTCTTCAGGACGGAGTCTACGCTGAGCATGCCGTAGCCCTGTTTGACATAATGCCATCCGACAAGAAACAGCATCACATTGATCGAATATCCGATCCAGGAGACATCACCGAACGCAAGGGTTGCGGCATAGAATATGGCAATGCAAATCGGCGCAATAATTCCGGCAAACCAATAGCGGTATCGCAGAAAGGCGGGTGTTTCCTTCCCGATTTTACGCCCGAAATCCCGATAAAAGATCTGATATGAGTGCGCAAAATGCGGATGATTGATCACATTGGCGATGAGTATTGCCGCGAAAGTTACATCCGCTTGGATGTCACCGGGGTTCGTGAATGCTGTCAGGATCAGTAATGCGATCAGCGACGCACCGCCCAGGCCTAGAAAATCAATCACAGGCCCGAACAGGTACCTTTTATCCTGGATGTTGGTTCCGGATGATGCCGATGGAACGGATACTGCTGATGCGGTGGTCATTTCCCGTGTTTTCCTCTGACATACATGCGTCCTCGTTCAGTGATAACCAGTGTAAGGTTATTGAACTGTTACAGCATGAATGCCATCGGTTCCGGTATGTGCGGGCCGCCGGTGCCTGTATGTTACAAGATGTTCAGTAACCGCCGCCCGGTTCGCCCTCATAGATAGCTTCTTCGTCAACGGGTGCGACGCGAAGGATATTGGTGGTTCCGGGCTGATTGAACGGTACACCGGCTGTGACGACAATCCTGTCGTTTTTTTCGGCCAATCCGAGTGCTTTGGTTGCACGGGCTGCGGAAATCACCGCGAGTTTAAAACGTTCTACGCTTTCGGATACAACACAATGCAATCCCCAGCACATCGCAAGCTGCCGCGCAGTTTTGCGGAAAGGCGTCAGCACCACAATCGGGGCGCTCGGGCGCTCGCGCGCGGCCAGACGTGCTGTGGTACCGGAATGGGTAAAGCAGCAGATAGCTTTGACATCAACGGCATCCGCGACCTCGCGGGCCGCTGATGTGATGGCGGTGGCAATGCTCGGTTTTGCGTCGGTGCGGGAGGCATCGATCATCTTGCGGTATTCGGGGTCCATCTCAACTTTACGGGCGACGTCCTGCATTGTTGAAACCGCTTCAATCGGAAAATCACCTGCGGCCGACTCCGCTGACAGCATTACAGCATCCGCGCCGTCATAGATTGCTCCGGCAACATCCGAAACCTCTGCCCGTGTCGGCACCGGGCTGTGGATCATGCTTTCAAGCATTTGCGTTGCCACAACTACAGGCTTGCCGATATTTCGGCATTCACGGATCAGATGTTTCTGAATGGCCGGCAGGTCGGCGAGGTCCATTTCGACGCCAAGATCGCCGCGCGCGACCATAATCCCGTCTGATGCCTCAAGAATGGACTGGAAATCGGCAACGGCAGTTGGCTTTTCCACTTTTGTCATGACCAGTGCGCGCCCTTTAATCAGAGCTTTTGCCTCTTCAATATCTGCGGCGCGCTGCACAAAAGACAGTGCAATCCAATCCGCACCCAGTTCGCAGGCAAATTCCAGATCGGCAAGATCCTTTTCCGAAAGGGCCGCAAGCGGCAGGACGACATCAGGCAGGTTCATGCCTTTCCGGTCGGAGATTTCCCCCCCTACTGTAACGATCGTATCAACCGCATCCTGATGCTTTTCAGTCACTCTAAGGCGGACTTTCCCGTCATTGATCAGGATTGTCGCGTCTTTTTCAAGTGCCTGCAAAACTTCCGGATGGGGCAGGTATACGCGGGACTGATCACCGGCTGTTCCATCGGAATCAAAACGGAATGTATCGCCCTCATGCAGATCAAAGGGGCCGCCGGCAAAGGTCCCGATGCGGATTTTCGGTCCCTGTAAATCCGCAAGAACGCCGATCGGCCTGTCCAGCTCCTGTTCGATTTCCCGGATGAGTTCATAGCGTGCGCGCTGTCCCTCCTGATCGCCGTGACTCATATTCAGTCTGAAAACGTCTGCTCCGGCCTCGGCCAAAGACCGGATCGTTTTCCGGTCGGAGGATGATGGTCCGAGGGTTGCGAGGATTTTGACGTTTTTTATGGCTCTCATTATTTTTCCCCGCGTGCACGAATCAGAGTTCACGCATTCCTAGCGCAACAGGTGAAGGGGTTCTATGGCGTTCACTAAAAAGCAATTATATGATTTGCCGGTGACATTATGTGAAAGATGATGACTTTCATACGATTCACCAAGCTGAGCGTCAGTCGAAGCCGGGTTTTCTTCTGTTTTGTTTGACAAGGCTGCGTTTGACCTTGCTGTCCACGCGTCTGCGTTTAGCGGACAGGCTTGGCCGGGTTGCAATGCGGTGCTTTGGCGGTGTCGCCGCATCCCGTATCAGATCAATCAGCCTGTCCAGGGCATCCTCGCGGTTCCGTTTTTGTGTGCGGTAAGTGTCGGCAAACAGCAAAAGCACGCCATCAAGGGTCATCCGTGATCCGGCCAGTTTTTTAAGGCGCAGCTTTACGCCCTCGGTCAGATTGGGCGAGGCATCGACATTAAAGCGCAATTGCACAGCGCTTGATACTTTGTTGACGTTCTGACCGCCCGGACCGGAGGCCCTGACGAAGCGCTCGGTGATTTCCTCCTGATCCAGTGAGATGGAGGGTGTGACACGGATTTTCATGGTCTATCCGAATAAACGGGGCTTAAGATATTCCAACGAAGCACAGACGCGTTCAATGCTTTTATCGGCATGGGGCAAAACGGTTGCCAATGTGTCTTCCAGAGCTTTATCTGCGGAAAGGACTGCGCTTTCAATCGAAGCGGATTGTAAAAATGAGGCAACGAGCGCCGGGTTGTCAGCAGCATAACCTTCCCCGAATTGTGCATCCAGCGTTTCCACCGCACGTTTGAGATAATGTGCAGTGCGGTCCGTCGCCCGGTCTTCATGCCGGTCTTGATCTGAATTCATGGTATAATCCTCAGGAAACATCATCCGTAATCACAGGATGAAGGAAATAATGCATTGCGGAGGTTATGTCCCCTCCTGCCGTTAATGCTTTCAATTAGGCCCTGTGTGTAAGAGCCTGACTCAAAACTCTACGAGACATGACAATACCTTGCGAGCCGCCTTGTGGTGAGGCGGATGTGTGCGACGTTGATCCATGCCTCAGCAGAGGCGATGGATTTTTCCCAGTCCTTGCTGAGCCGACGGCATC
>CALFWP010000040.1 GCA_937927905.1 uncultured Neomegalonema sp. | reverse complement strand
AGCGTCGTCGTCATCCTCGGGAACATCGAGTTCCACCAACGGATCATCCTCTTCCTCGACAACGGCAAGCGGTTTTTTCTCCGCCGCTTTTTTCGCGGAGGATGCTTTTGTTCCGCGGCGCGGTTTGTTCATGGCAACGAGATCGAGAACCGTTTCACAGGCAGGACAGATAATCGGGTCTTTATGAAGGTCGTAGAACCGCGTGTTGCAGCTCATACACATTCTTTTGACACCCCATTCGGGTTTTACCATGGAAAAAGTTCCTCGAATATCTGATCAGATTCGGCCAATGCCACAGGTTTTGCCTTGTGTCAAAGACGCAATTCAAAACACACGCATCATGGCGGGGCTGTCCCGGGTTTATTCCGGAAAATGACCTGCAAAACGCTTTAATTCAGTCCATGTGCAGCGCTGCGGAACCGTTTCTTTTATTTTGATGCAATAAAGCACGTTGAATTTTCCGCATTCTTCCGCTGCAGGTAGACGTTGCGTCAACCACTTCTATTCACAGTAAAATCTAAGGTTACGGGTATCACGGCAGGAATTGGCATTCATGTTGCGGTGCAGCAAATGTCGAAGTATCGTTACAACCGGATGTCTAATGGACTCGACCCCGGATGGCTTTGCTTTAAGTCAGATTCTTATAGCGACAGCGCTAATACGAAAGTTGAATATTTATGCTTTATCACGCCTATGAATGGACCCACGCGGCAATTACTCCTTGGCGTCAATTCGCGAAAGTGGGTGCTGAGACCCTGCGTGATCCGCGCAATCCCTGGTCGGAATCCTACGGCGCACGTACGGCTGCAGCCGCCTTTGAAATGTTCGATAATGCGACTTTCCGTTACGGTCGTCCCGAGTTCGGGATTGAACTGATTGACGTCAAAGGCGAGCAATGGGCGATTCGCGAGGAAATCGTTACTGACAAGCCGTTTTGCCGCTTAAAGCGGTTCCGTCGTTTCGGGAATGGTGTTGTTGACGGTAAAGATCCGAAGGTTTTGCTGGTCGCTCCTCTTTCCGGTCATTTTTCCACGCTGTTACGCGGAACAGTACAGGCTCTGCTGCCCGAGCATGATGTATACATTACCGACTGGCGCGATGCGCGGAATGTTCCACTGGTCGAGGGGGCATTCGATCTTGAAGATTATGTTCACTACCTGATTGAATTTCTACAAGAACTCGGCCCTGATACCCATGTGATGGCGGTCTGCCAGCCAGGGGTTCCCGCTTTGGCCGCAACTGCACTGATGGCTGAGGATAACGATCCGTGCCGTCCGGCGTCACTTATTCTGACCGGCAGCCCGATTGATACCCGGGTGAGTCCGACAGAGCCGACACGCCTGGCGGACCAGCGGTCCCTGGCATGGTTTGAGGCGAATATGATCGCTCTGGTTCCCATGCCCCATGCCGGAGCCATGCGACGGGTGTATCCGGGGTTTCTTCAATTAAGCGGTTTTATGTCAATGAATATGGACCGGCACATGTCCGCTGCGGTGAATCAGTTCGAGAATCTTGTTAAGGGAGATGATGAGGCTGAAGCTGCACACCGTAAATTTTATGATGAATATCTTGCGGTTATGGATTTAAGTGCGGAATTTTACCTTCAGACGATTGATGTAGTGTTTCAGAGAAAATTGCTCGCAAAAGGTGAGATGACGGTTAAAAACCGCAAGATCAACACCTCTGCGATTACAGATGTACAGCTTATGACAATCGAGGGCGGTAAAGATGACATCACGGGTGCGGGACAAACGCACGCAGCGCATAATTTGTGTTCTGGTCTGCCGGACGAAATGAAACTAAAATATACGAATCCTGACGTCGGACATTACGGGCAATTCAACGGGAGGCGCTGGCGCGAGATTATTCAGCCTAAAGTGGCAAAGTTTATCAAAGATCACAGAAAGTAATATATGCAACCCGTTACCAGCCTGACCATTTCCGGAATTGATGCGCCGATCACAGTGCGCAGACGCCGGAGCGCAAAGCGCGTGACGCTGAGCGTGAGCCGGGCAACGGGTGAAATCGGCATGACCTTGCCATCGAAATTCCGCCTTGATGATGCGATGCGGTTCGCGGAGGCGAATCGCGAATGGCTTACGGCCCGGATTGAGTCGGCACCTCGCCCTGTTCCGTTCGAATTCGGCATGATGCTGCCCTATCGCGGGCGTTATCACCGGGTTCATCCGGGCAAGCGTCATCGGGTTGAGGTT
Organism: uncultured Neomegalonema sp.; assembly: GCA_937927905.1. Lineage (GTDB taxonomy): Bacteria > Pseudomonadota > Alphaproteobacteria > Rhodobacterales > Rhodobacteraceae > JAHDDY01. The sequence continues at coordinate 2,909 of CALFWP010000040.1, read as the reverse complement.
GAGCGCGGTGTGATCCGCGTTGGCTGTGATGTGGAAATGCTGTCAGGAATGCTGGACCGTTGGCTGAAGCGCGAGGCGCGGGCGGTCCTGCTTGAACGTTCCGAGATTCATGCGCGCACACTCGGTGTGTCGTTTAACCGCTTATCGGTTCGTGATACCAAAAGTCGTTGGGGGTCGTGTTCATCCGCTGGTGCGCTGTCTTACAGCTGGCGGGTTATTCTCGCGCCGGAAGGGGCATTGGATTACCTTGCGGCACATGAGGTATCGCACCTTGTGGAAATGAATCACAGCCCCGATTTCTGGGCACTGGTTGAAAAGCTGGTTCCTGATTACAGACAGTGGATGGACTGGTTCCGTACGGAGGGGCTGGAACTGCACCGGTACGGGCGAGAGGATTAATTCCAGCTGTTTCTATCGTTTCTTGCGAAGTCATTGTTTCCGGAGGGCGCGGTAAATGTATGTCCCTGAAAATTTTCGGCTTACGGATGACATCCTGATCCGGCGGGTTATTGCCGATTATCCTCTGGCGGTATTTACGACATGCGGAGAGGACGGGCCGCGCATTACGCATTTGCCGCTGATGCTACGGGAAGAAGGGCCGGACCTGGTGCTTTACGGTCATTTTGCCAGGGCCAATCCGCACTGGAAAGATCTGCTTATACCGCGCCGTGCGGTTGCGGTTTTTCAGGGACCGCAAGGGTATATTTCGCCGGACTGGTACGCCACGAAAAAAGAAACCGGTAAAGCGGTGCCTACCTGGAATTACGTCGTTGTTCATGTCCGGGGGATGCCCGTGATATTGGAGCATGGCGCAGGTGATCGCGATGTGGTTGATGTTCAGACCGATGCGATGGAACAGCCGCGCGACCGGCCATGGCGTGTTGCCGATGCGCCGGAGCGGTATACCGAAACCATGTTGCGCGGAATTACCGCCTTCCGTATGGTTGTTGATGACCTGACCGCCGCGGCGAAACTGAGCCAGAATAAGAGCACAGCGGACATATCCGGTGTACGCAAGGGGCTGTCGGATGCCGGAGCGGATGCCTTGCTCGATGTGATGCCGCAGGCTGACATGTAACCATGACCTGCCGGAACAGTCCCGCCCGGCGGAGCTTTGGTTTTATGCGGTAAACGCGTCGTCCAACGTGGCGTCCTTTACGTCCTTCAAAATGCGGCGCGCGATGATGGTGCGCATAATTTCGTTGGTACCTTCCAGGATGCGATGAACACGCAGGTCGCGTAAAATCCGCTCGATACCGTAATCTTTGATGTACCCGTACCCGCCATGCAGTTGCAGGGCCTCGTCCACAATCTGCCAGCAGGCATCGGTGACAAAGCGCTTTGCCTGTGCAGATTTTTCCCGTGAGCGTGGGTCATTCTGATCCAGAGAACAGGCCGCGCGGTAGGTCATAAGCTGACATGCGGCGAAATCTGTTGCCATATCCGCCAGCTTCATTTGGGTCACCTGAAACTCCGCTATGGCTTTACCGAATTGTTTTCGTTCGGATGTATAAACTGCCGCCGCCTTCATTGCCGCCTTGGCTCCACCCAGAGAACAGGCTGCGATGTTAATCCGGCCGCCATCCAGTCCTTTCATGGCGAAGGAAAAGCCCTCGCCCTCATCGCCGAGGCGGTTACGGGCGGGGATGATGCAATCATCAAACAGAACCTGTGCGGTCGGCTGGCTGTTCCAACCCATCTTATCTTCGGTCTTGCCGAAGCTGAGGCCCGGTGCGTCTTTAGGAACCAGAAAGCTGCTGATTCCCTTTGGTCCGTCATCGGATGTGCGGGCCATCACAAGATAAACATCGGACGTACCGCCGCCGGAAATAAAAGCTTTACCGCCGTTCAGCTTGTAATCGGCATTGCCGTGGGACTCGGCACGGGTTTTCAGGCCGGCGGCATCGGATCCGGCGCCCGTTTCGGTCAGACAGTAAGAGGCAAAGCGGTCCATGCTGCACAGAGAGGGCAAAAACTCCGCCCGGGTTTCGTCCGAACCGAAACTGTCAATCATCCACGCAACCATATTGTGGATGGACAAAAAGGCCGATGTTGTAACACAGCCCTCCGCCAGCGCTTCGAATACCAACGCGGCTTCCATCCTGCCAAGGGCGGAACCGCCGTGCTCTTCACCGGTATACATCGCGGCCAGGCCCAGTGCCGCCGCCTCGCGGTAGACGTCTTTGGGAAAATGTGCCGCAGCGTCCCATTCAGCGGTATGGGGGGCAAGGCGGTCCGCCGCAAAACCGCGCGCCATATCGCGTATGGCTGTCTGGTCACCGGAAAGCGCAAAATCCATAAGTGTTAATCCTGTGCCGAACCGAGCGGCGGACGTGTCTGGGTCAAACCGTCACCGATCGAAACCAGTTGAACACTCGTTGAGGCAAAGGGCACGTCATGCTGAACAGGGGTTGTTCCGTCCGATGCCGTCATAACGGGGGTCGCATTCGGCTGCGGATGTACAGGCGCGGCCATCGGTTTCGCATGAGTGACGGGTGCAGGCTTGGGATCGGACACTGACTGGGACGCAGACATGGTTTGCGCGTTATCCGCTGGTCCCTTATTGGCTTGCCAGACGGTTTCCCGCGCTCTTTTGAAAATCAAAACAACATAAGCCGCGGGAACGGGCTGTTTCAGTAATCCGCGCTGTCCCGGTGTTGTCAGTGTTTCCGCCCTGACATATTCCCAGCCGTCAACAGCCTCATCATTCAGAGTTTTCCCGAGCTGTTCCGCAATCATATCGGCCTCGGTCTGGCGGCGTCTCCGGCGTTTGGCTACGGATCGCGGGAGTGCGACTGTTTTATACTCGTAATATGCCATGGTCCGTCTTTTTGTACGTTAGAATTGATGTAAGCCGATTATAGGAGTTTATATCGAAAGCACTAGAGGTGCGTGGCAGGAAAGCGGCT
>CALFWP010000039.1 GCA_937927905.1 uncultured Neomegalonema sp. | reverse complement strand
GTGATGTAACGTGTGTTGTATTCCGATGCAGCTGTAGATGGTGTATGAACAGCCCCCCCCTAGTCGAAGGCATGGAAGTATTGACATGTGGAAGACGGCAACTTGATACATCTCAGGGAAGAGGAGTAGCAACAGAGAATGTATGAACAAACATGAACGTATATATGCGAATAGTGAAAGGTATTCGAGGATTAAATAAAAAAGGAACGTAAACGAGACATGAAACAAACAAACATAAACTGAAAGTGGATATATCATATATGTTGATGTGTGGTTTCATGGGAATGAAATAAAAAAGCTCTTCTAATTTCGACGAAAACAATGTAGTACGTCACGCAAAGGAGAATTACAGTCATAAAGATGGCCTGACAGCCGGTAATGCGAACGAAATTCATGGTGTTGACGTGTGAGGTACGGATTGCTAGAAGAGAATAGAAGAGTCATTGTAAAATTTCAGACAATAAAAAACAGTTTTTATGAAATATGGGTGGGAGAAAAAACGTTAAAAGACAAACAAATGGTAACTAGCGAAACCAAAGAGAATATTCTATGTTGACATAGAGCACGAATCAAGCGACTTGAAAACAAAGTCGTTGAGATGGAGTGACTATGGGATGTGGTCATTGTGGTGAAAAACCACATTTGGAACTAGCGGTTCAACTGACGCTGATTATGTCACTGCCGGTGCTGAAATGCTCTCTGATCCGAATGAGATTTTCGAGCGTGCAGACATGATCGTGAAGGTCAAGGAACCCCAGGCAGCTGAGCGTAAAATGCTGCGTGAAGGGCAAATTCTATATACGTATCTGCACCTTGCACCTGACCCTGAACAAACCAAAGACCTGGTGGATTCGGGCGCGATTTGTATCGCTTATGAGACGGTAACGGACCGTACCGGCGGATTGCCTCTGCTCAAACCAATGAGCCAGGTTGCGGGCCGCATGTCAATACAAGCAGGTGCGCATTGTCTGGAAAAAGCACAAGGCGGTCGCGGGGTGCTGCTCGGCGGAGTGCCGGGTGTCATGCCGGGCAAAGTTGCCGTCATCGGCGGCGGTGTGGTTGGCTTTAACGCGGCGCAAATGGCCGTGGGTCTGGGCGCGGATGTGACCATTCTGGATCGCAATCCGGAAGTTCTGGAAAAGCTCTCCACCCATTTCGAAGCCGCTGCCAAGACCCGCTTTTCCAATAAGGCCAATCTGGAGGAAAGCATTGCCGAGGCCGATCTTGTTATCGGTGCTGTGCTGATCCCGGGAGCTGCCGCGCCGAAGCTTGTTACGCGCGCTATGCTTGGCACGATGAAAAAAGGATCTGTTCTGGTCGATGTGGCCATTGATCAGGGCGGTTGCTTCGAAACTTCAAAAGCCACCACCCATGCGGACCCGACTTATGTTGTGGATGATATCGTTCATTATTGCGTCGCCAACATGCCGGGCGGCGTGGCGCGAACCTCGACCTATGCGCTGAATAATGTCACACTGCCCCATGCGCTGGCGCTGGCGGACAAGGGCTGGAAAGCGGCACTGGCCGATGATGTCCATCTCGCCAACGGCCTGAATGTCTGGAATGGCAAGGTCACTTATGAAGCGGTTGCCCGTGATCTGGGCTATACCTATGTGCCGACTGCGGATGCATTGGCAGCTTAAGTCAGGCAGGACACGTCAAAACTACCGGTGCGCTTTCGGGAGTACCGGTTTTTATTCCGCAGGCGGCAAACATGCCACCGGCGCGAAACCCTTAATCGCGTCCAGTTCCGCTACATCCATAGGGCGCAGGGCGAGGGTTTCCTGTGCCGGATTACCTTTTGTCAAAAGCGTATTCACTGTGTCCTCTTCAGCAAAACGGTTTTTGCCCGCATAAGCAATTGCGACGTGATCGTTGCCGCAACGCCGGTGCTCGATGCAGAATGCGGCCTGTGCATAGCGGTTCAGCCCCTGAATCGTCGCGGTGGTCAGCAACACGGCAGCATGGTGGATTTCAGGTACGGCAACGGCACGGATGCTGTTTTCCGACAGGCAATAGCGCCCGTCCTTGCGGTTACTGATGAAAAATGTCGTCAACCGCAGCGGTGTGCCGAAATTTGTCAGCTGCATTTCTTCCAGTACCGAAATGCTGTCTTCGCTTTGCGCGCTGATCAGTTGTTTAACAAGGCAGGTGTTCGAGGCGGCATCGTAGCCTGTGCACAATATATCGCCCTTTTGCAGCGCCACCGGCGGCTCGGTCCCGGTATCAAGGTCGGTCACCGCCACGGGCAGGGCCAGTGATGCTATGGCCAGCGCCCGCAGCATCAATCGCCTTTCCCGATCAGCGAGGCAAGCTTTGCGCGTTCTTCCTCACTCAGCGGTGCAGGGGCTTTGACCGGTGCGGCGGTTGCCTCAGCCGGTTGCCGTGTCATGCGCCTGAAGGCAAAACCGCCGATGATCAGAAGAACCGGCCCCCCGAGATACAGCGCCGCATTGCCGATACTGAAACGCGGTTTTAGCAGCACGTATTCGCCGTAGCGGTCCACTACAAACGCAATCACTTCGTCATCGCTGTCACCGGCCACCAGACGGTCACGCACCACAACGCGCAAATCCTTGGCAAGTTCGGCGTCGGAATCGTCGATACTCTGATTGCGGCATACGAGACAGCGCAGACCTTTGGACAGCTCCCGCGCGCGGTTTTCCAGCACCGGATCATCGAGGATTTCATCCGGTTCAACCGCGTGAACAGGAAACACCATCATCATTGCAATCAGGGCAAAAACCAGTCTCATTCAGCGGCCACCATTTTTTGTTTCTTCGCGCGTGTCGGTGCTCCGACACGGTGCCTGCGATCGCTTAGGCTCAGCAACCCGCCGAGCGTCATGATCAGCGCGCCGAGCCAGATCCAGTTCGCGTAGGGCTTGATATAGCTTCGCACCGCCCATGATCCATTTTCCTGTTTCTCGCCAAGGGAGACATAGACATCCTCAATCAGGCTGGAGCGGATGCCGGCCTCGGTGGTGTGGGCATTCTGAACCGGATAGAACCGCTTTTCGGAAGATATTTTGCCGACGATTTCACCGTTCTCAAAGATGGTGAAACGCCCGATATCGGCGCGGAAATTCGGGCCCGGTTCCGTGGTTACACCGTCAAAGCGGATTTCATAGGTCGAGATCGGAATCATATCCCCCGCATTCGCCGTCCGGATATCTTCGGACTCCCAGGCGGTAATTGCCGCAACACCGAAAGCGGTGGCGCCGAGGCCGATATGGGCAATCGCCTGTCCCCAGACCGAGCGGGGCAGATTGGCCAGCCGCCGTGCGCTTTCCCGCGCCGGAGCTTTGCCGAGTTTGACCCGCTCACCCAGATCGGCCAGCACGCCGAATATCGCCCAGAAGGACAACATAATCGCAAAGGGTGCCAGGATCGGCCCGCCCCAGCGCAGCATGGCAAAGACTGCGCCGATACAAAATGCGATCAGGACCGCAGGCCAGATGCGTGCCATGGCTTTGGGCAAATCACCGCGTTTCCACGGCAGGGCTGTCCCGATGGGCATGACGATAAGAACCAGTACCATCAGTGGTGCAAAGGCCAGATCAAAGAACGGCGCGCCGACGCTGATTTTACTCTCTCCGTTCGTGGCCAGCTCAACCATCAGCGGATAGAGCGTGCCGATGAACACGACTGCGCAGGAAACGCTCATCAGCAGATTATTCATCACCAACGCGCTTTCGCGGCTCATGACGGCAAATACTGTGTCATTTTTCAGCTTCGGTGCGCGCCAAGTGTAAAGGATCAGCGATCCTCCGATGGCCGCGCCCAGCATTCCGAGGATGAACACACCGCGTTCTGGATCATTCGCGAAGGCATGAACGCTGGTAATGATGCCGGAACGCACAATGAATGTGCCGACCAGCGATAGGGAAAATCCGAAAATCGCCAGCAGGATCGTCCAGCTTTGCAGCGTGCCCCGCTTTTCGACGACGATTACCGAATGCAGCAGGGCTGTGGCCACCAGCCATGGCATAAAGCTGGCATTTTCAACCGGATCCCAGAACCACCAACCGCCCCAGCCAAGTTCGTAATATGCCCAGTAACTGCCCAGCGCGATGCCAATGGTCAGGCCGCTCCAGGCCAGAAGCGTCCAGGGCCGGACCCAGCGCGCCCATCCCGCATCCACGCGCCCTTCAATCAGAGCGGCCACGGCAAAGCTGAACGGCATAGAAAGCCCGACATATCCGAGATAAAGAAACGGCGGGTGGAAGGCGAGGCCGGGATCCTGCAACAGCGGGTTCAGGCCACTGCCATCCTCGGGGGGCACAATCAGGCGGTCAAACGGATTGGACGTGAACAGTATAAACGCGAGGAATGCCACGCCTACCATACCTTGCACTGCCAATGTGCGCGCTTTGAGTTCCGGTGGTATTGCCTTGCCGAGCGCTGCGACCAGACCGCCGAACAGGGTCAGGATCAGGACCCAAAGCAGCATCGACCCTTCATGATTCCCCCACACGCCCGATATTTTGTAGAGTAGCGGTTTCAGGCTGTGTGAATTTGCCGCAACGACCCGCAACGAAAAATCCGAGTTCAAAAAACCATGGGTCAGTGCGGCAAATGACAGACCGACCAGTAAAAACGCTGTGATCGCTGCCGGCTCTGCAAAGCGCATCGGCTCCGCATAGCCTTTATGGGCCCCCCACATCGGAATGACCGATTGAGCAATGCTGACGGCGAATGCCAAAATCAGCGCGAAATGTCCGATTTCATTTATCATGTCACTTATTTGCACTGTGTTTTGAAACAGGGCAATCACCTATGGTGAATCATCACGGGAATGATATGTTTTTGATGTGAGGATCGCGATTATTTTGCAGATCCTGTTATCTGTCATGTGCAGTGCCTGGATGGAGGTACTTAGGTCACTTCTGACCAGTCACTCTATACGGGAAATCAAATTATATTTTGCAGAGGTTGATTTTTGACCTCAATTAGAAGTGAAATAAGAAAAAGTATTATAAAGCAATTATTTAAATTATTATAATCATAGGTTGTATGCATAAAAAATAAAATTAATTGAATGCGTATTTCTACCTTAGGTGTTACATTAAATTAATAATCAGATGAAAGCTTCAAAGCAACACATTGTAAACTTTTCGGGTATGCTGTGCGTACATTCGACAAATCCGCGCGAACTGAAATCGCCGCCGTTTCCGGCCAGGATCTCCTCGATATTGTCGAAAAGTTCGGTTGTGTCGGTTATTGGCGCATCAACTTACATTCAAACAGGATTTTTCTTTCACCGGAAGTGTGCCGTATACATGGGATGCCTTCGGGATACAGACCGGAAAATATTGATGAATGCGTTGCATGGTACCACGAGGATGACCGCGAAATTGTAGCGGCTACAGTTTCTGAGGCAACCTCGAACGGGGAACAGTTTTTTTTCGAGGCACGCATCGTCAGCGCAAACAAAGATGTCCGGTGGGTTGCTGTTAATGGTGAAGCGCAAACCGGCGATAATGGCAAAAACATCGCTATTTACGGAACGCTTGTAGATATTACAGCTGAGCGGAATATGAACCTGCGGCTAGGGCAGGCTCTGAGAGAGGCACAAAATGCCCGGCGTCTGAAAGAGATGTTTCTTGCTAATATGAATCACGAATTGCGCACGCCCCTGAACGCGATTATCGGCTTCAGCCAGGTCATCAAAATGATGCAAAAAGGCGATGAAGCGAATGAAACGATTTTCGAATATGCATCGAATATTGAAACAGCCGGCGGGCATTTACTGTCATTGATTGAAGACATATTCTGCCTTGCAAAAATCGAGGCGGATGCAGACACGGTTTCAATGGCTCAGGTTGATATCGAAACGCTGTTGGATGATGTCCGCTCACTTACCGGCACACATGCCCGCAAAAACGATCAGCAGATTTCTTTTGATTGCACTATCCCGCACACGGTCAGTTTGATCGCAGACCAGTCAAAATTATCCCAGTTATTGGTTTATCTTGTCTCAAATGCCATTAAGCGGTCGCCGCCGTCTATCCCGGTACGGGTTCACGCGTGTCTGGGAGAGTGCGGTCGCCTTTTTCTGAATGTGACGGACGCAGGTGTGCGTATTTCTGAGGACCAGCATGATAAAATTTTTGAACGCTTTGAAAGAATGGATCCATCCGATCGCTCGGTTGAAAGCATCACCGTCGGTTTAACACTTGCCCGTGAGATGGTTTCTAAGATGAACGGTGAAATCGGTATTTCATCTTCTGAAAATTCTGAAACGACATTCTGGATATCTTTTCCCGTCTTAGAAGCGGATGCACCGGTTATTATGGCCAAGGCTGTATAACAGTCGCAGAGACAGAAACGCGATAAAGACTATCGCGCAACGTAACAAACCCATGTTTCCCCCAGCGTTGCATATGCGCATCTCGACGTGTGGATATATCACCGGTACAAAGATATAAAGAAAATGCCTTGGACCTGTCACGGTTTAGTGCCGCTCCGAGTTCTAAGTTACGCGGCCTGACCCTCGAAAGCCATGGGGCTTTTCCAAGCCAAGGCTGAGTGCCTGCGACGAGGATTATAAAAGCCGTTGATGTACTCGAAGATCGCGAT
>CALFWP010000038.1 GCA_937927905.1 uncultured Neomegalonema sp. | reverse complement strand
CGGCAAAACCATCCAGGTTATTCCGCACGTCACCAATGAAATCAAAGACTTCATCAGCATCGGTGAGGATGAGGTTGACTTTATGCTGTGCGAGATCGGCGGCACAGTCGGCGATATCGAGGCCCTGCCCTTCTTTGAAGCGATCCGGCAATTTTCGCAGGACAAGCCGCGCGGCCAGTGCATTTTCATGCACCTGACCCTGATCCCTTATCTGGCGGCATCAGGCGAATTGAAAACCAAGCCGACCCAACACTCGGTCAAGGAACTGCGCGCCATCGGCATTGCGCCCGATGTGCTGGTCTGCCGTGCCGAGCATGAAATCCCCGAAGGCGAGCGGAACAAAATCGCCCTCTTTTGTAACGTACGCAAGGAAGCCGTGATCCCCGCCTATGACCTTGCCTCGATTTACGAGGCACCGCTGGCGTTTCACGGCGTCGGATTGGACCAGGCGGTGCTGGACGCCTTTACCATCGCACCGGCTCCGCGCCCTGACCTGCGGGTCTGGCGGGATGTGTTCGACCGGATCGAGAACCCCGAGGGCACTGTGCGCGTGGCCGTGGTCGGCAAGTATACCCAACTGGAGGATGCCTATAAATCCATCCGCGAAGCCCTGACCCATGGCGGCATTGCCAACCGCGTCACGGTCAAGGCCGAATGGCTGGACGCGGAAGTCTTTGAACACGGCGACCCGTCCCCTTACCTGGAGGGGTTTCATGCCATCCTCGTTCCCGGCGGCTTCGGCGAGCGCGGCACCGAGGGCAAGATGAAGGCCGCTCAATATGCCCGCGAGCACAAAATCCCCTATCTCGGCATCTGCCTCGGAATGCAAATGGCGGTGATCGAGGCGGCACGGAATCTTGCCGGATTGAAAAAAGCCGGATCGGAGGAATTCGATGCGGAAACCGGCGGACAGCGCTTTGACCACATCGTCTATCACATGAAGGAATGGACCGAGGGCAACCGCACCATCAAGCGCACCGCCCATGACGACAAGGGCGGGACCATGCGCCTCGGGGCCTATGACGCGACCCTCAAAGCAGGATCGAAAATCGAAGAGATTTACGGCACCCCCTCGATCAGCGAACGCCACCGCCATCGCTATGAGGTCGATATCACCTACCGCGAAAAGCTGGAAAATTGCGGGCTGACATTCTCGGGCCTGTCCCCCGACGGCAAACTGCCGGAGATTGTCGAAATCGAAGGTCACCCGTGGTTTATCGGCGTACAATTCCATCCCGAATTAAAGTCCAAACCCTTTGACGCACATCCGATATTCGAGGGCTTTGTAAAAGCGGCGGTGGCGCAAAGCCGGTTGGTTTGAATGAACAACCCGGGGCTGCAACGCCCCGGGGCCGTCATGTGACTTATAAGGCCCTGCACTTCAGCCGATCACGCACTATCCCATCAAAAATCGGTCGGTGCGCCGCCCTCTTCTTTGCGCTTGGCGACAAAGGCATCCATTTCCTCGACCACCGCCTGATCCATCGGGGCCGGTTCAAACTCGTCCAGGATCTGCTTCCACATTTTATTCGCACGCTCTTCAGTCTTGACACCGCCATTATCGCGCCAGTTCTCGAAATTCGACCAGTCTGACAGGAAGGGCGAATAGAACGCTGTTTCATAGCGTTCCTGCGTATGAGGCGTGCCGAAGAAATGCCCGCCTGCACCGACATCTTCAATCGCGGCCACGGCACAATCGGCATCGGTGACGCCGACCGGTTTCAGGTAATGCTGCATCTGTTGCAGCATCTCACAATCCATCATGAATTTCTCATAAGACGCACACAGCCCGCCCTCCAGCCAGCCCGCTGAATGATAGATCATATTCACGCCGCCGGTGGTGCAGGCCCAAAGGGAATTGCTGCTCTCCCACGCCGCCTGTGCATCAGGAAAATTCGCGGCACAGGCATTCGAAGCCCGCAGCGGCAGCTTGTAAAACCGCGCCATTTGCCCCGACATCTGGGTCGCACGGACATATTCCGGCGTGCCGAAAGCCGGAGCACCGGTCTTCATATCCACATTCGACGTAAAGGACCCATAGACAGCCGGCGAGCCGGGCCGCACACATTGCAACAGCGCAATACAGGCAAGGCCCTCCGCCGTTTGCTGCGCAATGGCTCCGGCCAGCGTCACCGGTGCCATGGCTCCGGCAAGTGTAAAGGGCGACACCACCGTAGGCTGATTCCGCGCCGCCATCCGCATCGCTCCGTCCAGCATCGGCCAGTCATGTTTCAGCGGCGAGGTAGAATTGATGTTGGTGAACATGCGCGGCGCAGCTTCAAATTCGTCATCGCTGATCTGGGCGGCAATCCGCACCAGCTCCATCGAGTCGACCATGCGCTCTACGCCGAGGGAATACGCATGGGTGACTTTATCGGACAGCACCATCTTTTCGCGGATGCAATCGAGATGCCGGACCGAGGCATGAATATCAATCGGCTCAACAGGATAGCCGGATTGAAAATGGATACAGTCAAAATACTGGGTAAACTTGATCAGGTCCGAAAACGCTTTGAAATTACCGGTCTGCCGGCCTTCATCAAGGTTGGAATAGTTCGGCGGCGATCCCACCTGTCCGAACACGGCACGGGTGCCGCCGATCTCGATTGTTTTGTCCGGATTCCGGGGCGTGATGGTAAAGCGCTCGGGACAAGTCGCAATTTTCTCCATCACGAAATCACGGCTCATGCGCACGGTCACACCGTCCGGCTGTATCGTACAGCCTTCTTTGCGCAGCAGGGTGACCGCATCTTCGTGCAGAAATTCGATACCGATTTCTTCCAATATGCGCATCGCGGCATCATGAACTTTTTCGACACCCTCCTGCGTCAGCGGCTCTACGGGATTGTCGAGATATTCCGGCAGGTGCCACGAGGGTTGAACAATGGCGGGCCCGCGCCCGCGCGTGTTTCCCGAGCGCCCTCCGGCGCGACGTCGGCGCGGGGCCGCTGTGGTTGTCTCTGGCATGATGATATTCCGGTTTGCACTCTTCACACTCCGGCATGGCAAACGCACCAAGGCAAGCTGAATTTCGACACAGGATGTCGCTTTCTTACTGCCTACACCAGACAATGCAGGCACAACCCTCATCTTATTTATGATTTTATCTAAAGAAGGGTTTGAAAATTATCAAAATTTATGCTTTATTAACTTTACGTCCCAGAGAGGATGACCGAGGTTAGAGATGCCGAATAAGGTAACACCCTGTGTAACAATGGTGATCTGCGTAGCGGGTTGCGGGACAACAACCTCCACAGATTTTCCATATCAACACACCCTACCCCCGCCCGTATTCAAATCAGCGGGTAAAACGGATAGTCAAAGTCAAACTGACATCAAAACAGACAGACCGGATCAGACCATTGATACTCCGGCTGGTACACTTGAAAAAACACTGCCGCCAGTTTTGAAAACAACCTTTCAGAAGATTCCGGAAACGGTGTCACTACAGAAAAACACTCTGAAATCCACTCCACCACCGAAGCCGTTTTTTACTCCATTGGCACAACAATCGAAGAAAAATGATACCGAGCCATTCAGAGGACAAAAGAATGCGCCGGACAATACGGCCACAGCCGGGGCTATGCTTTTGCCATTACTTAAACCGATGCCAAACAATGTGGTAGTTATTCCGGAGGCCGTGATATACCCGCGCTATATACAGGTCGGACCGGAATATTTCGGACCGGATTCGGAGATTGCGCCGTATGTCATCAGCCGCGCACCGGATCAGCCGGGCCGGGACAATGACACCATAGAAACCAGGCCGCTTGCGATCCTGCCGAAAAGCTTTGGTGAAGCAGAAAAACATCACCGTATAGCTGTCGAATCGACAATGCCACTGCCGCAACAGCGACCGGCACAACGACAGCCACAGCGCACGGCACGGGAAAAAATTATCGCAAAAATTTACCCGATACCGGTTACCGCCCCCGGACGAACACCTGATGCACCGCAACATCTTTCGCCCGTGCAGAAAACTCCTATTGCCGGAATCAATCGCCCTGAGTTGCCAGTAACTGCGGATAAACAGCCCAAGTTACCATTGTATCGTGTTAAACTGAACAACCCGGGATTGCCGAAAGCACAAATCGCCGGTCTGAGCAGAAATATCGGTCCAATCGACACATTACCGACCAGCATAAGTGAACTTGAAGTGTCACCGTCGGATATTAAAACATTCCCGAAGCCAAGACAAAAACCTCATCGGGAAGACAGCGGGTATCAGATTGCAGGTACAGCATCAGGTGTCACCACGCAGCCTTATCGCATCCCTGCGGCGCCGCCCGCTAATGACCGGGAAACCGCTTTAACCTGCCTCGTAAACAGAGGATCCGGCGACCGTATGATTCTGGTTTGTGAAGGCGTTGAGGTATCTAAATCAGATGTTTTCCGTGCCGTGGTCGAGGGAGAAAGCGCGTTCCGCGGGTTACGCAGCTTCAACACAGCACAGGATGTCATTAAGATTTACGGCTTTAACAATGAACGTTTCAATGCCATGAGTCACGGTCCGCAAAGCGCACGGGATATCGCATTTTTGAGAGCATTACGGAATTCCGGCAGGCACATCAGGGTCAAAGGCCGACAGTTTGATCTATACCTGATGCGCGGGGATCTCGGGCTTGCTACAGTCTTGATCGAACAGGTTTCTGATACCGGAAGACCAGCCCCGGCTCTTTACAACTGATCATTTTCTAAAAATTAAATCTGTGCTGACGGAATAATCAGTTTTTAAGTGCGCTGGTGCAAAAGCCGCTTTAAAAGAGCGCTCCGACACCGGAACGGGAAACAGCAGATGTCCAAACCTACTCGCGAAGAAGCCGAAAATGCAGTGCGGACGCTGCTGCGCTGGGCAGGGGATGACCCCGCACGTGAGGGATTACAAGACACGCCCGGGCGTGTGGTCCGCGCCTATGAAGAATGGTTTCGCGGCTATGACATTGATCCGCTGGAATACCTGAAACGCACTTTTGAAGAGGTCGGCGGGTATGACGAAATGGTTGCCCTGCGTGATATCCCGTTCGAAAGTTACTGTGAACACCATGTCGCGCCGATTATTGGCAAGGCACATGTCGGGTATATCCCTACGGACCGGGTGGTCGGCATCTCAAAGCTGGCACGGGTGGTTCACGGATATGCCAAACGTTTGCAGGTACAGGAAAAACTGACCGCTCAAATCGCACAGGCCATTACCGGTGTACTGGCACCGCGCGGCGTCGCCGTGGTTATCGAAGCTTCACATCAATGCATGACAACGCGGGGCGTACATACCCATGGCGTGACGATGGTCACCAGTCAGATGCTTGGGTTGTTTCGCAGCGATCCGCGCACGCGGCAAGAGTTTCTGACAATGATCGGCAATCCCGTCAGTCAGATGAGCTGATACACTCTGCGCCACGTTTTTGTGCGTCCGACAGAGATAAATATTAGAATTGAAATCCGTTACGCACCGAAAAAGTTCAGACGGGCAAACACCTGTTCAGCGCCTGGGAAATTTGTGTGAAATGATCGACAATTGCATCCGGCTTCAACCGTGCAACCGGTATGTGTGAATATCCGAAGCTTGTCAGAATACAGGGAATTTTCGCGGCACGTGCGGTCTTGATATCGGTGTCCGTGTCCCCGATCATGACTGCACGGGCCGGATTTCCGCCGATCCGTTGAATAGTCTGAAACAAATGTTCAGGGTCAGGTTTGCGCACAGGCAGCGTATCAGCCCCCAGCAACGCCCCGAACCGGTCCAGAACGCCGAGGGCTGTCATAAGTTCAACGGCAAGATATTCCGGTTTATTCGTGCAAATACCAAGCAACCAACCCTCTTCAGCCAGTTGATCCAAAACTGTCTCTACGCCCTCGTAAAGGTGACTATGTTCGGCAATCCGCGCCTCATACCGTTCGAGGAATGGATGAAATAAAGCATCAACCCGCGAATTGTCATAGGAATGCCCTGCATTATCAAAAGCGGCACGGATCAATGCTTTTGCCCCGAAACCCGCAGTTTTTTCAGCAATGCTCACGTCCAGAGGCGGCAGGCCCTGTTCCGCCATAAGATCATTGGCCGCCCCCACCAGATCGGGTGCGGTATGGGCCAGTGTCCCGTCCAGATCAAAAATCGCACTGCGCGTCATAGGGCCTCTGCTTCCTTGGAACCGTTGCCTCTTTCCGTTTCTTCATGGACGGCTTTCTGCGGGGCAAAGCTGAGCAGGATATTGCCCGGATGTCCCTTCGGGCGCCCTGAGACGGTCGAAAATGTCAGTGACCCGTCCTGTTTGATATCCATTAAAAGTTCCGCCCCGTCCGCCCGTGCGTTCAGATAATCGTCAAAGCTGAATTCCGTGCTGAGTTTTGTCCGGGTGAAGACCCAGCCCTCACGGATGCGCCGCTCCAGCTTGAAATACCCGTTGCCGGAGTTGAACAGCATCCGTCCTCCGATCGTCGGCGGCAAGCCGCGCGGGTCATCTCCGCCATCCTCGGTCCGGCCCAGTTGAAAGACATTGTTGCGTCCGAATTCCGGTCCGAAATCAGTACAAATCAGCGCATTATACGCATCGTTCTCCGTAGCCGCGATAATATAGCCGAAGCGGTCAAGATTGATGGTATGTTCTGCGGTTTCCGACAGGATTTCACCGTAATAGGTTGGCGTATCCTGAAGGCGCAACGGTTTTAGCCGACGCCAGCTTTTATCGGCAACCAGAACAGGTATTTCCAGGTCTTTCAGAGCTTTTGCAAGCTCCGCCGTCCATTTTGACGCACCAACAATCAGAACACCGGGGCGTTCGGTTGAAACAAGACCCAACTTTTTCGCGACCTTGCTGACAGTAAATCCGTGAATGACAACAGTGGCGGCAACGATTGCAAAGGCAAGCGGCGCGAGGGCACCGGCATCCTCCATGCCTAGTTCAGTCAGTTTCGTAGCGAAAAAACCGGAAATCGCGACTGCGACAACCCCGCGCGGGGCGATCCAGGCAATCAGCATTTTTTCGTTTGTTTCCAGTGAAGACCCCAATAAGCTGAGCCAAATCGCGACGGGACGCGCAACCAGCATGATTACGGCAACAAAGGCTGCTGCACGCCAATCCAGCTGTGCCACGACCGAAGAATCTAGGGTTGCCGCCAGAATGACAAACACCCCTGACACCAGCAATACGGTGATATGTTCCTTGAACCGTAGCAGTTCGTTAAAGCTCGGCAGAGATGAATTGCCGAGGACGATGCCCATGATGGTTACGGTCAGCAGCCCGCTTTCATCCAAAAACTGGTTCGGCGCGGCAAAAGCGGCAATGACAGAAACAAACAATACCGGCACTTTCATATATTCCGGCACAAGACCGCCACGGAACAGAGCGGCCAGCCCGCGACCGGCAAAATAACCCAGGAAACCGGCGGCAAGAATACCAATAATCAGATGGCCGGCGGCGTTGCTTATATCTCCTGTTTTTTGCGCGGTTGCGGCTATTTCATAAGCAAGCACCGCAAACAGGGCACCCACCGAGTCGTTGACAATCGCCTCCCAACGCAAGACAGAAGCAGGACGCGGTGCCAATTTAGCCTGTCTCAGCAGCGGCATTACGACCGTGGGTCCGGTGACAACAAGAATACCGCCGAACACGGCGGCAACCGGCCAGGATAATCCGGCAACATAATGCGCCGCCAGTGTTCCGGTGATCCAGCCGAGCGGCGCGCCGAGAAAGACCAGGCGTTTAACGGCACCGCCCGCATCGCTCAAACCCTTGAAGTTCAGAGTCAGACCGCCCTCAAACAGGATCAGTGCAACAGCAACGGAGACCATCGGACCGAGAGCTTCGCCAAAATCATGTTCAGGATCAATCAGATGAAACACCGGACCTGCAAGGACACCCGCGACCAGCATCAGGACAATCGCGGGCAGACGCAACCTCCAGGCCAGCCATTGTGACCCGACGCCGATAACCCCGATCAGGGCAAATGTAACCACTAACGAGTGCATTATTCTCAACTCTCCCTGTCGCGCCGCAAACATCGTCTCCCGTGCGTCGCAGGTCAATCGCCAAGTGACGCGAATCCGGCTTCACAGGAAATAAAAATGGGGCCAATAAAGCGCATGGCCATACTACTCGGAATCGATACCGGCGGCACATACACCGATGCCGTTCTTTACGACGAGAACGCACAGCGTAACCGTGTGCTTGCCAGTGCAAAGGCACTGACGACAAAACATGATCTTGCAATCGGTATCGGCGGTGCGGTTTCTGCCGTGCTGGATACATCCGGACTGAAGGGTACGCAGGTATCACTCGCGTCTATTTCAACGACGCTGGCAACCAATGCGCTGGTCGAGGGTCAGGGCGGACGCATATGTCTGATCTTTATCGGTTTTGATGAAGCGGATCTGGGTCGTGCCGGTCTGGATGAGGCCGTTGGCAAAGATCCTGTGATCCTTACTGCGGGCGGTTACAAGGCAACGGGCGAGGAACGCGCGCGTCTTGATCTTGAGGCGCTCTCGCCCCGGGTAACAGCCGCGGCGGAAAAGGTTGACGCCTTTGCCGTTGTTGCGATTTTCGGCGGGCGCAATCCGGCCCATGAAATCGCTGTACGCGACCTGGTCCGCAGTCTGACAGACAAGCCCGTAACCTGCGGCCATGAATTGTCAAACGCACTGCACGGGCCGCGCAACGCGGTCACATCGGTTCTGAATGCGCGCCTGATCGGCATGATATCCGGTCTGATCACGGCGACGGAACAGACGCTGGCGGCACAGGGCATTGCCGCACCTCTGATGCTGGTGCGCGGTGACGGATCGCTTGTCTCGGCTGAATTTGCAAAGCTGCGCCCTATCGAGACAATCCTGTCCGGTCCTGCGGCTTCTCTTATCGGTGCAGCAGAGCTGACCGGCGAAACGGATGCCCTGATCTCAGATATCGGCGGAACGACAACCGACATTGCCGTACTGCGCGGCGGACGCCCGTCGCTAAGTGCAGAAGGCGCAAGGGTCGGCGGGCATCGCACAATGGTCGATGCGGTGGAAATGTTCACCCACGGCCTGGGTGGGGACAGTCAGGTACATGTGGATGAACAGGCATTCGAGGGCGGTCTGCTGCTGGGGCCGCGCCGTGTTATTCCGGTCAGCCTTCTGGCCTTTCAAAACGCGGCGCTAGTG
Organism: uncultured Neomegalonema sp.; assembly: GCA_937927905.1. GTDB lineage: Bacteria > Pseudomonadota > Alphaproteobacteria > Rhodobacterales > Rhodobacteraceae > JAHDDY01. The sequence goes on along the minus strand of CALFWP010000038.1, from coordinate 11 downwards.
CATGAAACGCT
>CALFWP010000037.1 GCA_937927905.1 uncultured Neomegalonema sp. | reverse complement strand
CGACGCGGAGATGGCGCTGGCAACCCAGTTCTGCTTTGAGGCCGGACCGGTTATTGAATGGGCGGACAGTATCAAAGCCGCCGGTGTGGATATTCCGGTGCATATAGGTGTGGCCGGTCCTGCAAAGCTTCAAACGATGATCAAGTTTGCCATTGCGTGCGGCGTCGGGCCGTCGTTACGGGTGCTGCAAAAACGCGCCAAAGATGCCACAAAACTGCTGTTGCCGTTCAATCCGGACGGGTTTGTGACAGAGCTGGCGGTGCATAAAGCGGCAAACCCTGATTTCAATATTACTCATGTCCATTTCTTCCCGTTGGGCGGGATCGGCAAATCCGCCGAATGGATTAATGAGGCAAGGTCGGCCTGATCTGTACGCTGAAATACACATTTCGGGCCTGCTGCTGCCCGGCACAATAGAACCCTGTTCCATCAGGCCTGTCGCTTTCTGACTTCGGCAGGCTGAACTCTCATAGATCGGAATTTTGCTCATGACACGTACTGTTATCGAGTCCAAAACAAAAACCGTTGTCATCGGCTTTGATCAGCCCTTTTGCGTAATCGGTGAGCGTATCAATCCTACCGGTCGCAAGAAACTCGCGGCTGAGCTTGAGTTGGGCGATTACTCAACTGTTGAAGCTGATGCGGTTGCACAGGTTAAGGCGGGCGCGACTGTGCTGGACATCAATTCAGGCGCGGTCTTTTCAAATAAGATGGCCGGAGACCCGCGTTATGCCGATAACAATTTTGTCGAACCCCCGTTGATGAAAGAGCTGGTGATACGGGTGCAAAAGCTGGTCGATGCGCCGCTTTGTATCGACAGCTCCGTACCCGGTGCATTGGAAAACGGGCTGGAGGCAGCCGAAGGCCGTCCGCTGTTGAATTCCGTCACCGGCGAGGAAGAGCGATTGGAGCTTGTGCTGCCGCTGGTGAAAAAATACAATGTGCCAGTTGTCGCGATTTCCAATGATGATACCGGCATTTCCGAAGACCCTGATGTCCGCTTTGCCGTTGCGAAAAAAATTGTGGAGCGTGCCGCCGATCACGGCATTCCTGCCCATGATATCGTAGTTGATCCCCTTGTGATGCCGATCGGAGCGATGGGAACCGCAGGGTTGCAGGTTTTTACGCTTGTGCGTCGCTTGCGTGAAGAATTGGGCGTCAATACCACCTGCGGCGCGTCCAATATCAGCTTTGGTCTGCCGAACCGCCATGGTGTCAACAACGCTTTCCTTGCGATGGCGGCAACGGCGGGCATGACCTCGGCCATTATGAATCCGGTGCAATTGCCGGTATCGATGAAAAAAATTGATGAGAAAAAGGCGGCGTTGGCAGAAGCAGGGATCATTGTTCCAGATGATATTGATCCGGAAGTCCTGGCCAAACTGACCGGAATGGGCAGCACGAAACCGCAATCGGGCAAGGAAATGGAATCCATCCGTGCCGCAAACTTTTTGCTGAACAATGATCCCTCAGGTGCAGAGTGGATCAAAGCAAACAAGGTTGAGGGCCCGGCGGGAGCTGGCGGTGCGCGCGGCGGACGGGAGCGGAAAAGGCGCCGGGGTTAAACATCACCCCGCACGCTTGATGCACATATCAAAAATAGCTGCGGCGCCGTCTTTCGTTGCCGCGCTTATCATCTTCCGATGCTTTCAACATTTCGCTGATCAGTACAGAGGATGTTGATCCCAGAGCCTGCGGGTCGGCATAGGCAACCAGGGGGAGTGAAAAATCCCCTGTGCCGATTGCGCGATTCCCATGCAGGAATGCAAGTGTCGATGTTCCATCAGGCCCGATATAGAGATGGGCGTGATCGACCAGGTATCCGTCTTCCTTCACAGCCTTAAAGCTGGAATCCGCACGAAGCCTAGCCGGGAACCGCAGATTTTTTGCGATTTGTTCTTCGGTCAGGCCGGTTTGCTCTGCGCCTGAAATCACAACCGGATAATCCGGACCGCCTATTGTGGTATCATTCAGCAAAGGCAGTGTGGTCACGGAATGCGTAATACCCGGTCCGCCGGCACAAGCCGTAAGGAAAAATGTAGCCGCAATACCGATAAACTGTTTCATCTTCTACTCCTTTACGCCCCGCAAAACTTATACGTAAGCTTATCAAGCCTCCGTCGCTGCCAATCCGGTCCCCATATCAAATTAAACGGGTTTTAGGCGGGATCTGCAAGGCATCAGATATCCACATCTTCGGCAAAGCGAGCGTTTTCCTGAATGTATTCAAAGCGCTTTTCCGCGCGTTTTCCCATCAGGCGCTCAACCAGATCGGCGGTGTTGCCATCTTCAGCGTCTTCGACATGGATGCGGATCAGGGTGCGTTTTTCCGGATCCATGGTTGTTTCTTTCAGCTGTTTGGCCATCATTTCCCCGAGGCCCTTAAAGCGTCCTACATCCGGTTTTTTGCCCTTGAATTCGGTTTCGATAATTCTGTCGCGCTCTTCTTCATCCATGGCGTAAAACGATTTTGCCCCGTGGGTGATGCGGTAAAGCGGCGGGGCTGCGAGATAGAGCTGACCTTTTTCTATCAGCTCAGGCATGGCGCGGTAAAAGAAGGTCATCAGCAAGGCGGCGATGTGCGCGCCGTCAACATCGGCATCTGTCATGATAATGATCTTTTCATAGCGCAGGTCATCATGATTATATCTGCTGCCCATGCCGACGCCCAGTGCAAGCATCAAATCCTGTAACTCCTGATTTTGCGCAAGCTTATCGGCGGTCGCATTCGCAACGTTCAGGATTTTACCGCGCAAGGGCAGAATTGCCTGTGTTTTACGGTTTCTGGCCTGTTTTGCTGAGCCGCCCGCAGAATCGCCCTCGACCAGAAAAATTTCCGATCCTTCCTTGGTCGCGTCCGCGCAATCCGCCAGCTTACCCGGTAGGCGGAGTTTTTTGGTGGCGGATTTTCGCTGTGTTTCCTTTTCGGCGCGCCGCTTCATGCGTTCATCGGCACGGGTCACACACAGTTCGATCAAGGCTTCTGCACGTTTGGGGTCAGCTGCCAGCCAGTTATCAAAGTGGTCCCGGACACTACCCTCGACCAGTTTGGTTGCATCGGCAGATGACAGGCGGTCCTTGGTTTGGCTCTGAAATTCAGGATTACGGACAAAGACGGAGGCGAGCGCCCGTGCGCCGGAAAAAACATCATCGGCGGTGACCTGAGCACCCTTTTTGTTCCCGATCAGCTCCGCATGTCCGCGAATACCGCGTGTCAGGGCGTTTCTCAATCCGTTTTCATGCGTACCGCCCATCGGGGTCGGGATGGTGTTACAATAGGATGATGTGGTGCCGTCCCCGTATTCTGTCCAGTGTACGGCCCATTCGACCGCACCCATCGTATCCTTGAATTTTTCCGAAAATTCGGCGCGTCCGGCAAAGGGCTGCGGTGAGAGTGTTTCTTCGCCCTTCATTTCTTCGGCCAGGAAATCCGCCAATCCGTTGGGAAAATGAAACACAGCGCTTTCCGGTGTTTCATCACCGTCTTTCAAAAGTGCGAGGTCGCATTTCCAGCGGATTTCAACACCCTGGAACAGATACGCCTTTGACCTTGCCATTTTCAGCAGCCGTGCCGGTTTGAAGACCGCGCGCGGTCCGAAAATTTCAGAGTCCGGTGAAAACGTAACAGTGGTACCGCGCCGGTTTTGCGCTGTGCCGCGTTTTTCAAGTTTTGAAGTCGGTAAACCGCGCGAGAACGTCTGACCGTAGACCTGTTTATCGCGTGCGACTTCCACATCAAGGTGATCGGAAAGGGCATTGACCACAGAGACACCGACACCGTGCAATCCACCGGATGTCTGATACGCCTTACCCGAAAACTTTCCGCCCGCATGAAGCGTAGTAAGTATGACTTCAAGTGCGGATTTTTCCGGGAATTTTGGGTGTGGATCCACTGGAATGCCGCGACCGTTATCGCTGATCCTAACAGAGTTGTCACCGTTCAGCGTAACTTCAATACGGTTGGCGTGACCGGCAACCGCCTCGTCCATCGAGTTGTCGATAACTTCCGTGACAAGATGATGCAGGGCGCGCTCATCGGTGCCGCCGATATACATGCCGGGCCGTTTGCGGACCGGTTCCAGCCCTTCAAGAACTTCGATGTCTTCCGCAGAATAGCCTGCACCTGCATCGGCACTTGAATCGAATAACGGTGTTGCCATGCTCAGACTCTGTGTTCTTGTTGTGTTTTGGTTTGCTCAGCATGCTCTACCCGAAATACGACGTCTTGAAAAGCCTGCCGCGCGGGGATACAGCGCATATACAATTTAAGGGGAGATCCGTATGAGCCGCACTGTCTATGTCAACGGGGAATTTGTTGCTGAGGAAAACGCCAAAATTTCGGTTTTTGACCGCGGATTTCTGTTTGCTGACGCCGTCTATGAAGTTTCAACGGTTCTGGACGGGAATCTGGTGGATAATCTTGCCCATATGGAGCGGTTGAAGCGTTCGCTGGGAGAGTTGAAAATGGGAAGTCCCGTGCCGGTCGATGATATTCCGGCGCTGATGGAGGAGCTTGTAACACGCAATGATGTGACTGAGGGCATGGTGTACCTTCAGGTCAGTCGCGGTGCCGCGGATAGGGATTTTGCCTTTCCTGCCCAGGAAAAACCAAGCCTGGTCATGTTTACACAGGAAAAAGCGGTTGCCGTTACCGGTAAATCGGAGAGCGGTATTTCTGTTGTGACGATGCAGGATCAACGCTGGTCACGCCGCGATATCAAGACCACCCAATTACTTGCCCAATCCATCGCGAAGCAGGAGGCCGCGTTGCAGGGTGCCGATGATGCCTGGATGATCGAGGATGGTTTTATAACCGAGGGATCATCGAATAATGCGTTCATTATCACGGCTGACGGGACGATTGTAACGCGGCAGCTTTCCAGTTCTATCCTGCACGGGATTACGCGGCGTGTGGTGCTGGAAATTGCCGAACAAAAAGGACTGACTGTCGAACAACGCCCCTTCACACTTGAAGAAGCCCAGAGCGCTGCCGAAGCCTTTTCGACAAGTGCGTCAAGCTTTGTGATGCCGGTCGTTACAATCGACGGCAAGACGATCAGTCAGGGTGTCCCCGGGCCGGTCACACGTAAACTGCGTGAACGTTATATTGAACTGGCGCGGGCGGCGGCGGTATGACCGATCCAGTCCGGCGTCAGTACGAAGCCTATCCATACCCTGAACGTGATCCGACACAGGAGCTGCAGGCGCTGACAACCGGTTCGCCCAGTCATCCGTTGGAAATTGATCACTTTATCTTTGGCGGCAAGCGCGATTGGTCACAGCCGACACGTATTCTCGTTGCCGGTGGCGGGACAGGCGATGCGCTGGTGATGATGGCGCAGATTTTCGCCGATTGGTGCGCAAATGTTGAGCTGCATTACCTCGACATGTCGCAGGCAAGCCGTGAAATTGCTGAAGCCCGTATTGCTGCGCGGGGATTGTCAGTGACATTTCATACCGGTGATTTATTGACGGCACCGGCGCTGGGTCCGTTTGATTACATTGATTGTTGCGGTGTGCTGCATCATTTACCTGATCCCGATGCCGGCGCTGCGGCACTGGCGGCGGCGTTGGCGCCCGGTGGCGGTATGGGCCTGATGGTTTATGCTCCCTATGGCCGCTCCGGTGTTTATGAGATGCAGGATGTACTGCATACACTCGTCGGCGGCGACAGTCCTTCAGAGCAGGTCGTTCTGGCCCGGCGGTTTCTGGAAGGCTTGCCTCATACCAGCGGCCTTGCACGCAACCCCTTCGTGGCCGATCATATCGCGGCGGGGGATGCGGGCCTGTATGATCTATTGTTGCATAGTCGTGACAGGGCCTATGATGTGGATGGTGTCTATGACCTGTTGGAACGTGCAGGGCTGGAGATGGTCAGCTTTGTAACACCGGGGCAATATAATCCGCTTGCACTGATCGCCGATGAAGAATTGCGCGCACGGGCGGCAGCTTTACCGGTGCGAGAGGCTTCGGCTCTTGCGGAACGGATTGCCGGTAATATCAAGACCCATGTTTTCTATACGGTGCCGCAAGGTACGGGGGCAGGGCGGGTTGCTGCACCTGACGGTGACGCCGTGCCGAATATCCTCGGGGTACAATGTGCAGCACTTGCAAAGTCAATCTGGGACAAGGGATGTGTCACCCTGTCTATAGACGGCCTCACAGTGCAGCGCAGATTGCCTCAGGATATGGCAGGTATCGTTACGGCCATAGATGGCAAGCGTAATCTTTCGTCAATTGCGCGGATGCTCGGTTGGGACGATAAGACCTTTATGAAAAAATTTGCCAACCTGTATCAGCCGCTGAACAATTACAACCTGCTCCGGTTCAGTTCTCGTAAAGAGCTTCAAACGTAACGTTTTTAGGGGCCGTTTATGGCTTATCGTATTATTGCAGACGGAATCGGCGGTCCCGAAATGCCTCAAAAGGCAAGAGTTTGAAATGGCCGCGCCCTCAGCAGATGAGGTGCGTATACGCTAGACCGCAATTGGCCGGAAGTAAATCGATACATACTTTCGCTGCGGCCTTTATCCGTGGTCTCTCGGTTCGGATCATGCGCCCGGCGGCGGGGCGGTCGGCATTTTGGAGGCAATCGGCGGTGGTGCCACCGGTTTAAGCGAAGGCGACCGTGTCGGCTATATTTTGCCGGTCGGTGCTTACACCAGCCACCGGAATGTACCCGCAGACCGTGTTATGCATATCCTCTATGGTGTCAGCGACGATGTGGCCCCCGCACTCTTCGGGCTGATCTCCGGCGGCGTGATCAGCGTGCCGGTCTATAAAACCATGCCGCTGAACGATGCCGCAAAAGCGCACCGTGCATTGTAGGCACGCGAAACGACAGGTTCTACTATCCTCATTCCGTAGGCTATTATGCCTTGGATCCGGGCCGGGTCAGTCCGCCCCGGAGGTTTCCACCTCGATATTACCTTCCAGCATCCTGTGCACAGGGCACTTATCCGCAATCTCGATCAGGCGTTTGCGTTGGTCTTCGGACAAAGACGAATCGAGGGTGATACGGCGTTCAAACGTGGTATTGTGCCGGTCGGTCTGTTCCCATGTGACATCGACATGAGCGCTTTCCATCTCCCATCCCTTGCGTCTTGCATACATTCGCATGGTCATTGTGGTGCAGATTCCGAGGCCCGTGGCCACCATTTCAAAGGGGGTAAATCCTAGATCAGTGCCGCCGAGACGCTTGGGTTCATCACCGAAAACAATCCGGTCCCGGGGGGCAAGAATACGGTTGAGAAAACCGCCCGGGTCACGTTCGATCGCGCGCACGCCTGTTTCCGGTTGCGGCAGATCGGTTTTCGGCAGTGACAAATATTTTGCCGACCATGTGGCGATGATTGAGGCGGCATAATCGGCATCCGCGCCACGCGTCAGCAGGTGATCGGCATCATCAAGGCTGACAAAACTTTTCGGATGTTTCGCCTTGAGGAACAAAGAGCTTGCATTCTCGATTCCGACCGTCACATCGCGCGGTGCGTGCAGGACCAGAAGAGCGGCATCAAGTTTCGGTAAAGCGTCGTCCAGCTTGGCACAGGCGATATCATCCAGAAAATGTTTGCGGATTGTAAAGGGGCGACCGGCCAGACAGACGTCCGCTTCGCCTTCCGATTTGATTTCCTCAACCCATTTGCCGAAATTATGCGACACATGTTCCGGGTCTGCCGGTGCGCCGATGGTCGCCACCGCCTTTATCCCTGGGATGCGCTGAGTGGCCGCAATCACCGCCGCCCCGCCGAGCGAATGCCCGATCAGCATTGATGGTGCTTCGAGATGATCCTCCAATGCCTTGGCTGCCGCTACAAGGTCTTCGATATTGGAGGTAAAATTCGAATTGGCAAACTCGCCTTCCGAATCCCCCAAACCGGTGAAATCAAACCTCAGCACCGCCACGCCCCGCGATGCGAGCCTTTGACTGATACGCCTGGATGCCAGAAGGTCTTTTGAGCCGGTAAAGCAATGCGCAAAAATCGCCACGGCACGCGGCGGCTCTACGGGCCTGTCAAGACGTCCGGCCAGTGTGCTACCGTCAAATCCGGTAAATTCAAACTTTTCACTGCGCATATTTTGTCTCCTTTACCGTTGAGATTTATATATTGCGCGGCAGAGTGCAAAGGGTGATTGCCGGTTCCGTGATGCGTGTTTAAGCTGTATCCGGATTTATGTACGCGCGGCACGAATGAACGTATCTCTTCCTCCGGATATCCCGGCTCTCTGAGGATGTGCTCCGTGTGTTCACTCACGGCCAGAGGGGGCGGTCAGGCGACGGACCTCCGTGGGCGAAAGAAAATCCGGCGATCAGCAGAGATGCACTTTAACAGGCCGCGCCCTCCTGTCTTTGCAATAAATTCCGCGATTGTATTTGCGAATGGTTGAGGGCCTTGGTGAGTATACGGATCTTTGCCGCCGGAACGCGGACAGCATTCAGGATATCTTCCCATTCAAGTGCTGAACGCGTACTGATATAGCCCGAGATCAGTAATGTATTGCTCCCCATGGCTTCACGTAGCTGTGCGCGGGGGGCGTCCTTTATCCGGGCTACTATTTGCGGCCATCAATCTGCTAAGGCTTGGGTCATTATATTATACGCGGGATTATCGGATTTCAGCTCTGTCACGCAGAAACATGTTATAGACAGTAAATCACGGACGGGATGATCGCCTGCACAGGTTCATAACCGAAGCCCAGGTCCTCCAATGCATGATTCAGATCGAGAATACGGATGTCCTCAAAAGGGTGCATCAGTTCAGAAACCGGTCCTCAAAAGGATAGGTGGTCAAATTTTCGTACCCGGTTTCGGTGATGAGAACCTGATCCTCCAACTTGATGCCGCACGGTCCGCCGACTTCACCGTAATAGACTTCAACACATAGGGTCATGCCGGGTTCAAGGCAGCGGTCCTCATGTTGTCCCTTTTCGAAATCGGGGTCATAGCGGATCGAGGGATATTCATCGCACAGGCCGACGCCGTGGAAGACAACGCCATAACGCTGTTCGCGATATTTTTCCGGCAGTTGCTGAGATAGTGTGGTCAGGTCATCCAAACGGATGCCGGGTTTCAGAATCGCCATATTGGTCTGGATGTGATCCAGCGCATCGCGATAGATCTGTTTTTCATAGGCAGTTGGTTCCGTGTCACCCACCATCCAAGTGCGGCTGAGATCGGCACAGTATCCGTACGGACCGATCAGGTCGGTATCAAAGGCGAGAATATCCCCTTCCGCCATAACGCGGGGGCCGTCCTCCTGAAACCAGGGATTTGTGCGCGGACCGGAGGATAAAATCCGTGTTTCGATCCACTCGCCGCCACGGATATGATTGCCATGCTGAAGGATGGCCCAGGCATCAACCTCTGTAATTCCGGGGCGGACCATGGCCTGCATCTCATGCATCGCGGCCTCACATGCCGCAATCGCACAGCGCATCGCGTTGACCTCGTTGTCATTCTTGATCACACGGGCGAATTCTGTCACTTCCTGGCCGTTGAAGATATCTATGCCGAGGCTTTGCATCGCATCATGGCCCGGGCGTTCCATCCGGTCCACTGCAAGACGTCGGTTATTCCCGCAATGCATGCGCATCAGATCATCAACCTGGCGGGTAAAGTTCATCGCGTGCTCTTGGACAAGACCCGCGCTTTCAAAGAAAAAGAATGCGGCACCGTGACGGACTTCTCTGACCAGAGGCAGGTGCGCGCTGAGATGCTCTCCGCCGTGAAAATCGAATAGGACAACGTACCCGTCCGCTGAAACAAAGCAAGCCCGCGCCGGATTATGGGTCGTCCATAGCTGCATGTTCGTGGTGTCGGTGATGTAGCGGATATTGAGCGGGTCAAATGTCACCAGGCCCGCGTAATCATGTTTTTTCAACTCTCCGGTAATGCGCGATAGCCGGTATTCCCGAAGGCTTGGCATATCAGGAGGGGTGATGCCGAGTGCCGCCCATTCATTAAATGCCAGATCGGTCGGCCCGATTTCCACGCGGTCATTATCGAGCGGCGTGCCATCAGGTTTGAACAAAGTCGTGGCACGGCGGCGGGTAGGATCGATCTTGCGGTTGGAACTCATCACATTCATGGCGGCACCTCGTTTCTAGGATTTTAAACCTGAAAGCGGGATGCCATTATCGCAAGCCGGTTTGCGACCCGTCAGGTCGGTTTTAGCGAGTAACACCAGAGGCAGATTTGTACACGTGTGCTGCGTGTACACAAGCAATTGGTTCTGCGCATTTGTTTTGAAGGTGCTTTGTACTCTGTAATGACGATATGTGTCGCTGATTTCGTAGCATAATATATTATTTTATCAGAATTTTACTTATGCAAAAGGCCCCGGTTACCCGGGGCCTTTGTCTGTGGCCTCTTCCTTATGCATAATCAGAAAGGCCGTCTTTCTCAGTAATTATCCACCGCCGTCGAGGTAACGCGGAAGCCAGAGTGCAATTTCCGGAAATACAAAGATCAGTATCAGGCCGATTACCTGAATGACCATGAACTGCATCATGCC
>CALFWP010000036.1 GCA_937927905.1 uncultured Neomegalonema sp. | reverse complement strand
TCGCGATCTTCGAGTACATCAACGGCTTTTATAATCCTCGTCGCAGGCACTCAGCCTTGGCTTGGAAAAGCCCCATGGCTTTCGAGGGTCAGGCCGCGTAACTTAGAACTCGGAGCGGCACTAAACCGTGACAGGTCCAGTTTCTCACTCCGCCGCTTGCTGGGCCCGGCGGTTTCTTATGAGCTTGAGAACTTCCTGCGCGGCCTGCGGAATATTGGTGCCCGGGCCGAAAATAGCCGCCACACCCTTTGATTTGAGGAAATCGTAATCCTGTGCCGGAATGACGCCACCGCATATGACCAGAATGTCACCGGCGTTTTCCTTTTTCAGACAGTCAATCAAAGCTGGGGCCAGTGTCTTATGCCCCGCAGCCTGCGATGATACGCCGATAACATGTACATCATTGTCCAACGCATCACTGGCAACCTCTTCCGGGGTTTGGAACAGCGGACCGACATCTACGTCAAAGCCGATATCTGCAAAGGCGGTGGCGATAACTTTTGCACCGCGATCATGGCCGTCCTGACCCATCTTGACGACCAGCATACGGGGGCGGCGCCCCTCTTCAGCGGCAAAAGCCTCGATGTCTTTTTGAATGGCAGCGAAATCCTCGTCGCCCTCGTAGGCCGAACCGTAGACGCCAACCAGGGTCTTTACCTCGGCTTTATGACGACCGAACACCACCTCCATCGCATCGGAAATTTCGCCGACAGTCGCTCGGGCGCGGGCCGCCTCAACCGCCGCCGCGAGAAGGTTGCCGTTGCCCTCTGCGGTAGAGCGCAGATTGGCGAGGGCGGCATCACATGCGGCCTGATCGCGGGTGGCTTTCGTTTTTTCGATACGAGCCACCTGACTGCGGCGAACTTCGGTATTGTCGATTTCTCGTATGTCGATCGGGTCCGCCTCTGCGGGGCGGAATTTATTGACGCCGACAATGACCTCATCACCCCGGTCAATCGCCGCCTGACGTCGAGCGGCAGCCTCTTCAATGCGCAGTTTCGGCATCCCCGAGGCGACAGCCTTTGTCATACCGCCAAGCCCCTCGACCTCCTCAATCAACTTCCAGGCTTCATCGACAAGGTTTTTTGTCAGGCTTTCGACATAGTAACTGCCTGCCAGCGGATCGACGACATTTGTAACACCGGTTTCGTGCTTAAGGATAAGTTGTGTGTTGCGGGCAATCCGCGATGAAAATTCGGTCGGCAGGGCAATCGCTTCATCAAAACTGTTGGTATGAAGGGATTGTGTCCCGCCCAGCACTGCGGACATTGCCTCGTAAGCCGTCCGGACGATGTTGTTATAAGGGTCTTGCTCCTGCAGAGACACACCTGAGGTCTGGCAGTGGGTACGCAGCATCGAACTGGTCGGTTTTTTCGGGTTGAACTCTTCCATGACACGCGCCCAGAGCAACCGCGCCGCGCGCAGTTTGGCCGCTTCCATGAAAAAGTTCATGCCAATAGCAAAAAAGAACGACAGGCGCGGGGCAAAGGCATCCACATCCATGCCTTTTGACAAGGCCGCACGCACGTATTCGCGCCCGTCGGCGATTGTAAACGCCAGCTCCTGAACCAGATTCGCGCCCGCTTCCTGCATATGATAGCCGGAAATCGAGATCGAATTGAATTTCGGCATGTTCTCGGCAGTATAGCCGATGATATCCGCAACTATGCGCATCGAGGCTTCCGGCGGATAGATATAAGTGTTGCGGACCATAAACTCTTTGAGAATATCATTTTGTATCGTGCCGGAGAGTTTTGACTTTTCAACGCCCTGCTCTTCACCGGCGACAATAAAATTCGCCAGCACCGGAATAACAGCGCCATTCATAGTCATGGAAACCGACATCCGGTCGAGCGGAATGCCGTCAAAGAGGATTTTCATATCCTCTACAGAGTCAATAGCAACGCCCGCTTTGCCGACATCGCCGATGACACGCTCATGATCGCTGTCATAACCGCGATGGGTTGCCAGGTCGAAGGCAACAGAGACACCCATCTGGCCGTTTTCCAGGCCTTTGCGGTAAAATGCGTTGGATTCTTCAGCCGTAGAAAAACCCGCATATTGACGGATCGTCCAGGGACGCCCCGAATACATGGTTGCCTTAGGACCGCGTATATAAGGATGATACCCCGGCATCGTGTCCAGATGATCAAGATCATTCAGATCCGCCGCCGAATAGACCGGTTTCACGGCAATACCCTCGGGCGTATCCCATGTCAGAGAATCGAACGGACGATCCTTAAGCTCTTTTTGCGCGAGAGCGGCCCAATCACTCAGATTTGGCTTATCAGACATGACAATCCCCGAATTTTTACGTTGCGCCGCACAATATGCCGAAACATTCAGCTGGGGCAAGTAAACTGACATCATAATGCATGTCTGTAACGAAACGGCAGCTCAGGCAAACTCCCCGAAGGCGCTGGAAATCAAGCGTTAAGGCGCATAGTGATACACAACCTCATTCCTCGAATGCTTCTTTCACTTTCACTGCCAGATCATTGAGTGAAAACGGTTTCGGCAGGAAACGGAAGTTTTCATCCTCCAGCATTTCCTCACGGAATGCATCCTCGGCATAGCCAGAGATAAAGATGAAAAGGATATCCTGACGCACTTCCCGGACCTTACGCATCATATCAGGACCGGTCATACCCGGCATAATCACATCCGACACGATCAGATCTATGGCATCCGGATCCTCCATAACGATTTCCAGTGCCTCTTCGCCACCGGCGGCAGCCAGCACCTTATATCCGCGCAACTCTAATGCACGCACAGCAAAGCTGCGCACGGCATCCTCGTCCTCAACGAGTAGAATGCAGCCCGATCCCGTCAGATCGCGTGGTTGTTTAACAGTACTTTTCTTGGCGACAACGGGCTGATCACTTTCGGTACTGCCCTCATAACGCGGCAGGAAAATGCGGAATGTCGTGCCTGAACCGAGTTCACTTTCACAGAAGATAAAACCGTTCATCTGTTTGATGATACCATAGACCGTCGAAAGCCCCAATCCGGTACCCTGGCCCTGTCCTTTGGTTGTAAAGAACGGTTCAAATATTTTTTCCATGTGATCCGGCGGAATACCCGCGCCTGTATCACTGATCTTAATCTGGACGTAATCACCCGGGACCATCACATCGAACTGTTCAACCACCGGGTCATCCGCAGAGACATTGCTGGTAATCATATCCAGCACACCGCCCTCAGGCATGGCATAACCGGCATTGACGACAATATTCATAATAACGCGCTGGAACTCGCTCCTGTCGATGCGCACCAGACCGAGATTTCGTGCATGTTTAACATTAAACTTCACCCGCTCGGACGTAAGATGATTGAGCATGAAATGCATTTCATCCAGAGTATCCGTAAGCTGAGTGACTTCGCGGCGCATTGTCTGACGCCGTGAATAGGCCAGCAATTGCGAGATAACTTCGGCGGCACGTTCGGTCTGGGAACGGATTTGATTCAGGTACTCAAAATCCGGATCGCCCTCATGATGGCGCAACATCAGAAGGTCGCAATGCCCGCGAATGGCGGTCAGAACATTATTCACATCATGAGCGATGCCCCCGGCGAGCTGTCCGACCGCCTGCATTTTTTGAACCTGAGCCAACTGGTGCTCGATCTTTTTCATCTCCGTCACATCAATAAGATAATTCAGGAGCAATTCACCGCGTTCCGTATGGATCGTGTTCACATGAAACCGGGCTTCATGGTCGGTTTCCCCGTCACCGGTCACTTTAACTTCGAGAGGAACTTCGGCTTCGCCGTCACGTACAACATCGGCAATCCGCTGCCGAACATCATTGCGATCATCAGGCCGTACAGCCACGGATACATTCGCACCGACACGCGCTGCGCCTCCGGAAATCTCCACCAGCATATCATTGGCTTCGAGAATGGTCCCGTCAGCTGAAGTCAGAGCGATTGCAACTGGTGCATCATCCAAAAACCGCACCAGCCGCGATCCGGAAGCAGATCCAACATCGACATCCGTCTTAATATTTTGCGGCACAATGAAAGAGCGGGTTAATGCCTCGCCGCTTTCTGATATGTCCAAAGACTGGATAACCTGTATTGGTAAAGCCTCGTTATCCGGCGTACGCAATGTAACCGTTTCGGTCACCGTCTCACCCACCTTGGCAAGAGCGGGAGACAGGCGGCGCGCACCATCCACCAGCAGATCAGAAAGCGTCAAAGCGGGTGAACCCTCATCAAGCGGCCATTTCCGCCCGATCAACTTTGCCAGCGTGTCATTCATTGAGATGATTTTACCGCCACGGTCCGCACTGAAAAAGCCGATAGGAGCCGTATCCAGGAAGGCACTTTCCGTATGAGGTTCACGGTTTTCAAAATGCCCTTCGACTTTTTCAAACGTCCAGAGAAGCACATCAGATAGAGCCGCAGAGCTGACTTCAGCGGATAATGTGAAAGGCCAATCTGCAGACGCAAACCTGGCCAAACCTGTTCCCTGATCCATCGCGCTGCGAACAGCCTGATAAATTTTTTGTTCAGCTTCTGTATCCGCCTGCAACAATCCTCGTATGTGGGAGCCTTCGTTACAGACCGTATTCATAGCAGCTGCAATCTCTGTTACTGCTGCATTTAAACGCCGGACAACACCGTATTCATTGGTAATCAGATACGGTTTTGAAGACTTTTCGAGTAAAGCAAAACCTTCAATAACATCGCTTTTGATTTCTTTACGGGGTGCAGAACGAAACAAGGCAACCACGCCAAGAGCATACCCGGATGTCTCAGGCAAACCGGCAATCGCGGACAAAGCAACAATAAAAAGAATCAGAACATGCCGCATCATAATGTTATCCTTAGTCACCGGCTTTTAGAGGCACGCATCACGAGACTGACAGTATCCGGATACCGGAATTACAGACCCTGAGTATACATGTTAAAACTTTTGTAATCATTCAATTCTTAACCGGTCATTAATAACCGGATCAGGCGGACCGGCGCAGCCTGGCCATATAAAACCCGTCACAATCATCGCGATACGGCCACAAGGTGCGTGTTTCCTCTAATCGGAATCCGGTTCTTTCGGATAAAAACCAGTCAATCTGACGTCTATTCTCAACCGGCAGGACAGAACATGTTGCGTAAGTCAGTGTACCTTCAGGCTTAACACAGTCGCTGGCATTTATCAGAGCATCACGTTGCGCACGGAAAATTCCGTCCAGCCCTTCCGCATTCAATCGCCACTTTCCGGATGGGTCACGGCGCCATGAACCGGAGCCGGAACAAGGCGCATCCACAAGAACGGCATCGTAATAATTTTTACGCAATCCGAACGCGGGCACACATTCAATAATTGTGATCCCGGCCCGGCCTATTCTGTTCGGAAGGTCCGCCATACGTTCAGCATTTACATCAAACGCAGAGATATAACCCCGATTTTCCATACGTGCAGCAAGAGCGAGTGTTTTTCCGCCACCACCGGCGCAAAAGTCAAGAACAGTATCGCCCGATGTCACCCTGGCAAAATCAGCAACAACCTGTGATGCAGCATCCTGCAGTTCAACGACCCCGCTGTTATATGCGTCGGTCTTCGATACCGGCGTCGAGGGAGCAACTCTTAAGGCTGTATCCGAATGATCAAGGATGTGTGCTGTAATGCCCTCCGCAGCGAGCATATTTATGGCGTGCTCTCGCGTTGCCGCCAAAAGATTCACTCTCAAATCAACCGGCGCACGGCTTCTGAGTGCATTCAGTTCATGTCCGGCAGCTTTGCCGAATGCAGCCAACGCCTCGGGGTAAAGCC
Organism: uncultured Neomegalonema sp.; assembly: GCA_937927905.1. GTDB lineage: Bacteria > Pseudomonadota > Alphaproteobacteria > Rhodobacterales > Rhodobacteraceae > JAHDDY01. The sequence goes on along the minus strand of CALFWP010000036.1, from coordinate 5,447 downwards.
ATTCCGGCCAGTCAAACTTTTCCGCGTCATCCACAAATAACGGCTGATCACCGAGGTGGCGCTTTTCCTGCTCACTCAAAGGAGCCAGTCCGTAGGGTCCACAGCATAAACCTGCGATTTCATCAACAGAAAGGCCATCTTCAGCGACAAGGTTGCCAAGGATCAGGGCACGCCCGTCCGTACCACCACCCGTTATCGCAGATGAGCGCTTTTTCCGTAATACGGAATAGACACGGTCTGCAATAGCTCTGCGATCTCCGGAACCGGCATACCTGTTCCGGCGCGCCCATGCTTTCAGCTGAACATCAACAGAGACCTGAAAATCCAGGATATCCATAATACCAGCAGCGGCAGCCAGTCTTGCCCCTGGTGTCATCAGAACAGCTCCATGACGGTCAGCATTTCATAGCAAAATAATTTTTTTCATGATGTCTGTAATAGGTACAAAATAGATAGAATTTACTTTAATAATCACGAAAGGCGTTGACTGTATAGTGTCCATTAAAGCTGGATACCGGATTGCCGCGGAGCACACTGTGACGACATATACACGTCGATCTATTTTAAAAATAAGCACCGGCGCCGCAGCAAGCGCGACTCTCCTGCCTAATATAGCGAATGCCAACGCATTGGGCTGGAAGACAAATGTTGTTCACGCTCTTCCGATACGGGAAAAGCCACAACGCCTGTTTATACAAAACCGCAGGACGGGAGAGGTCTTTGACGATATCGTCAGGCGCGGCATGGATGTGTTTGATGAAGCCTATGAGAAAATAGACCACCTGATGCGCGATTGGCGTCGTGATGAAGTGATACAGATTGACCGCCCCCTTATTGACCGCTTGCTCGCGGTACAAAGTGAAGTCGGATACGATCACCCCATACTGGTCGTATCGGGATACCGTTCCCAAAAAACAAACGATATGTTACGCCGGAAGATACGCCGAGTAGCCAAAGACTCTTACCATATCAAAGGTATGGCCGTTGATTTCCGGATTGACGGCGTATCCTCCAGGCGTCTGCGCAGCGTTACCGTAAAGCAAAAGGCAGGTGGTGTCGGATATTATCCGTCACGCGGTTTTATCCACCTTGATACAGGGCCTGTGCGCAGCTGGAGCGGATAATCCGCCTTACTGCGCCCGCCCTTAAAACTAATGCTTTTAAACTGAACCAAGACGGCCCAGAGCTGCGGGAGCATCCGAAAGACCGGCCAAACGCATCATGTGCCATGCAAGTGCCTGATTGCTGCTGATGATAGGTATGCCCGTTTCCTGTTCAGCCCGGGAAATAACATCAGCGGTTCTTAGACTGGTGCAAGATACAAACACAGCATCAACGGCAGCACGGCTGCAGATATTTACAATCGCTTCATGAACGGATTGCGGTGTAATACGAGCAACAACAGCATCCTCGATCTGCTCAAAAGACGCCAATTCTACCGTTTCGAACCCGGCCTCAGTCAAACGCTGCCTCAATGCCCGGGAGACTTCGGCAATATAAGGCGTGATGACAGAAATCCGTTTTGCATCAAGAGCCGAAAGTGCAGCCTTTGCAGCTGATAAAGGATTGGTTACGGCCGCATCCGGATAAACTTTGTGAACTTGCTTTGCGATACGTGCTTCGCCGATCACAGCACTCGCGGATGTACATCCGTATCCGATTACATTGAAATTTGCAGCAGGTGGAAACAAATCAACGGATGCACGGATATCAACCTCCATGCGCGAAAGTGTTTTCGGCGTGACCTCCGGCTCAAACGGGATACGCGAGTGATAAAGCGCAACGCCATCTGAAGGGAGAAAAGCGCGGAAATCTCCCTCCATTGTTTCATCTGTTTTAAGCACAACCGCCCCAAGTGTTGCACGAATGCCCGGGCCATCATCCAATGAATACGGCAATGCAGCCATATCAGCGCTCTACCGGCGCTGAAACACGGATTGCACGTATCGAAACATCGCCACCCGCATTAAAAAATGCAAACCCCTTCCAGTCCTCACGGAACACCGTATCGCGTGACGTAATGACCGGATTACCATTCAGCAGCACAATCATTTGCCCGTTGGACAAGCGCACCCAGCGAATTTCATGCTGCTTTCCTTTCGTAAAACCGGGTGCGGAGACTTTCGTGATGTCCTTGTAACCGTTGGACCCCCGACGCGTCAGAACGACAACCGGTTGCGGACCGGAGCGCAATTCCAAACGATAACCGAGCCAGTTCGCTCCGCCCTGATGCAGAATGAAATGCGCTGTGCCGGTTCCCGCATGATCTACGACCCGGGCCGCCATAGCAAATGCGTTACCGACCGGTGTTTGTGTTTCAATCAGCGCGGCACGCGGCCCGGTCGATGATCCGTTATTATTGGTATCACCGCCATCCAGAAGATTTTTCAAAAGGTCTTTCGGATTTATCTGCGTAGCGGATGCATTTCCCGGCAGTTTGGCGCGCAAACCGAATTTAGGGTCAATACTCCAATCACCCTGGCGCACACGCCAGGCCGGATTGCTCTGAAATTCACCATCAGTGAAATTATCTTCGAAAAACGCGACACTTACCGAATTGGGATCAAGCGGAGCAACGGAGGTGACAATATTTCCCTCACTCTCAGCAGGTTCAGGGGCCACCGTTTTCTCGGGTGCAGAAACTTCAGCCCTTGTTTCAGGGGACGGCAATGCGGCGTTTTCCTGCTGCGCAAGGGTGCTGTTATCAGCAGACCCGATACTGCCTGCCTGTGCATCAGGTAAAGGCTCACGGTATTTTTTTGCGAGAACTTTCAGATCTTCCAGAAACCCGGGGCTGGCGGCACGGTATCTCTCACCAATGGCCAGCAAAGCATCCAATTCCGCCGCCATACGGGAGGCGCGGTCTTCTCCAGCAGCGAAAGCAGATGAAGCTGACGATTTCCGGGACGCAACCGCGCCGGTATCAGCCGGAGCAGCGCCGGAAGCAGGCAAATCGCGCGCCGGAACCGCCGGTTGCGGGTTTACGCCTTCAGGCAAAACGACAGATTGCTGCGGTATACTTACGGCAGGTGGGTTTGGTAAGGGTTGCCCCGGCACGGATACGGGCGGCACAGATCCGGCGCGGTCGTAATATAGTCCGGGTTGCGGAGGCTGCGGCTGTGCCGGAAGAGAAGGCTGTCCGGGCTGTTGCCGAACATAACCTTGTCCGGGTTGCGGTAAAGGCGACCCGAAACCCGGTTCCGGCAGAGGTTCGCCGTAAAACGGCTGTGGCTGGGCCTGACCGAATGGTGCTTGGGGTTGAGTCGAAAAAGGCTGCTGTTGTTCGAATGCCGACGGCGGCGGCTGCTGCCCGAAGCCGGTTTGCGGCAACGGCACAAACTGTCCTGTATTCGTATCAAAATACGCCGGTTGATTAGCGGACGGTTGCTGAGGCTGAAAAACCTGTCCCTGCGGCTGATATACGGGGTCATTATATATTATGGATTGCTGCGCGCTGAGTGGCGCACTGAAGACACAAAGTGCAAATACGCTAAGTGCACCGGTTTTAGTCACTGTCATCCGCCGCAGATGGATCATTTTTTCTGCCTCATCGTATTTTTCATATCTATAACGCCACTTCGGGCAGGAAACCATGCCACGTCAATGAAGGTGACTATAAAAATATTCCGTTATGCAAACCACACTAACGGGTGAATTTGATATTTCAGAACAATATGACCCAACAAGGACAGACCATGACGCGCGTACTTTACGGTGGGAAAGAAGAGACTTCAGAGGCATGGAAACGGGCATTGCTTGCTTTACGGCCCGGCCTTGACCTGGTCATGCCCGCAGAAAACGTTCCACCGGAAAGCATTGACATTATTTTATACGAGCCGTCCGGTCCGGTCAAAGATATGACAGTCTATCGTAACATCGCAGCAATCCAGAGCCTATGGGCAGGTGTTGAAGCACTGCTTGATAACGATACGCTACCTAAAGGACCGCCTTTACTGCGTATGGTCGAGGACGGGCTGACTGAAGGCATGACAGATTATATCACCGGGCATGTATTGCGCGCGCATCTCGGTGTTGTCCGGCAACAGGCGGATCAGGCCCGTGAAATCTGGGGCAGTTTCAATCCGCCGCTGTCGCGCGACCGTCACGTCGGTGTCATCGGATTGGGCGCGCTGGGGCAGGATGCTGCAAAAATGCTGGCAAAGCTCAGATTCAGGGTCAGCGGCTGGTCCCGTACGCAAAAAGACATTGCGGATGTGCGGTGTCTTTGCGGGACGGATGGTTTCGACCGGATTATACGTGAAAATGAGATCATTGTTCTGCTGGCGCCACTGACGCCTGAAACAGAAAACCTGATTGACGAAAAAGCACTTAATAAGATGCCTCACGGCGTCCATATTATCAATGCTGCACGCGGGGGCCTGATCGACGAAGATGCACTTTTAGGAGCTTTAAACTCCGGCAGGGTTGCGACGGCGACTTTGGATGTCATGCGCACAGAGCCGTTGCCGGACGGCCATACGCTCTGGAAACACCCTGGCGTCACCATTACGCCGCATATTGCGAGTGTAACGCGCCCGGAAAGCGCAGCAAAGACAGTGATTGAACAAATTAAGCGATTCGAGACAGGTAAACCTTTCTTGCATAAGGTGTGCCGCGAAAAAGGATATTGATGTGATTCCCGAACAACAGACCCTGACGAGATCAGTTATATGAGTCCCGACAACGACCCTTCCCGTCCGGTTTTGTTAAAACCCGCAAGGCGGAGCGCTTTCTGGCAAAGGTTACGTAATAACTTCCTGACCGGTGTGGTCATTTTCGCGCCGATCTCGATTACGATTTACCTGGTCTGGCTGTTCCTAAACTTTGTTGATTCCTGGGTGCTGAACTATGTGCCCAAAGCCTATAATCCGTCAGAATACCTGCCGATTTCGATTCCCGGAATCGGTGTTGTGTTCTTTTTCTTTTTCGTGGCGGCCCTGGGCGCGTTGACCAAAGGATTTTTCGGACGGCAACTGTTCCGTTTCGGGGAAAATATCGTGGACCGTATGCCGGTGGTCCGCTCAATATATACGACACTAAAACAAATTGTAGAGACGATCTTTGCACGGCAAGGGCAGGATTCTTTTGATCAGGTCTGTCTTGTCGAATATCCCCGACGGGGCATCTGGGCCGTCGCCTTTGTTACCACGGAAACATCCGGCGAGATTGCCGATAAAAAATCAGCGGAAGGCAGATTGGTCAGCATATTCCTGCCGACCACGCCCAATCCGACCTCGGGCTTTTTACTGTTTGTGCCGAAGGACGATGTCACGCTGCTGGATATGTCTGTCGAGGATGCCGCAAAACAGGTAATTTCAGCCGGTCTTGTCACCCCGCCCTGGCCCCCGCTGACACGGGAGCAAAAGGAGGTGCTGGAGCGCGAACAAAGGCGGATAAAAACCTGATAAAGTTAAACCCGACGTCCGGATGGACCGTTTCAGCTTACG
>CALFWP010000035.1 GCA_937927905.1 uncultured Neomegalonema sp. | reverse complement strand
ATTGGCTTCGACGAAATGGTTGGGGCAAAGCCACATCTTGCTAACCTTAAGTCGATTCGAAAAAGAGCTCAAGCCGTTATGACAAGGTTGGGCTGCCACTTAATGAGGTGGTGTTCGATTTTTACGACCGTCTGAAATCCGTCACAAAAGGCTATGCGTCTTTTGATTATGCGATCTCGGGATATGAGCCGGGTAATCTTGTGAAAATGGCAATTCTCGTGAATGACGAGCCGGTTGATGCATTGAGCGTCATTGTTCATCGTGACAAGGCCGAGCCACGCGGACGCTCGATGTGCGAAAAACTCAAAGAGCTTATCCCGCAGCACATGTTCAAGGTGCCGATACAGGCCGCCATAGGCGGACGTATCATTGCCCGCGAAACAATCTCGGCATTGCGTAAGGATGTGACGGCGAAATGCTACGGCGGAGACGTGTCGCGCAAACGCAAACTGCTCGACAAACAAAAAGCCGGTAAAAAGAAAATGCGCCAGTTCGGAAAAGTCGATATCCCGCAAGAGGCATTTATCAACGCTTTGAAAATGGATTCATGAAAACGCAAAACCGGTCAAACTTAAGAATATAATTTCACATAATATATATTATTGGATATTTTATAGTTGGATAAATTTTATTTTTAAGTGCGATTTTTGAATAAAATCAATGTTTTAGTTTGGAAATAGTCATACCCTGCTTCCGTCAGATTGATACCCTTGAGAGCAGAAAGATCGGTGATTAGCCCTTATTTTATTCTGTCAGCTGTCTTGTGGCATTTGCAATCACGCGTTCCTCATCGGTGCGGATTTTGAATAATGCGACACGGCTTGACTGGGTGTGAAACCGCGTTGCACCGCGTGTGTTTTCCCCGGTATCCATATCAACACCCAACCAGTGCAGCGGCTGTGTAATCCCTGCCCTGACATTGGCGGAGTGTTCACCGATGCCACCAGTAAAAATCAATGCATCCAAGCCGCCGAGCGACGCAGTTAAAGAGCCGATCTGCTGGCGTGCGCGGTAACAAAACAGATCAATAGCCTCTTTAGCCTCAGGCGCGTTGCTTTCTTCGAGATCGCGCATCGAGTTGCTGATACCCGATACGCCCAGCAGCCCTGATCTGCGGTACAGCAATTCATGGATGTCATGAACACTCATACCTTCCTGCTCTGCAAGGTGAATGGCAACGCCCGGGTCCAGCTCTCCGCAGCGCCGTCCCATGATTAAACCGTCCAGCGCGGTAAATCCCATCGTGGTCGCAACGGACTTACGGCCCTCTACCGCGCACATGCTGGCGCCATTGCCAAGATGAGCAATGATGACTTTTCCATCGGCGCGTTCGCCCAGAAATTCAGGTAATATCCCGCTTATGTAATCATAGCTCAGTCCATGAAATCCGTACCGGATGATCCCCCGTTCGGTCAGTGCCCGCGGTAAGCCGTATATTTGCGATATTCTCGGCTGTGTTCTGTGGAAGGCCGTATCAAAACAGGCGACTTGCGGTATGTCGGGATGATCGGCGGCCAAAGAGTCGATCGCCGCAAGATTGACGGGCTGGTGCAGCGGCGCGAGGGGTGTCAGCGCACGCATCGCATTCAAAGTCCCGGGTGTGACCAGAGTGTGCCGGGTAAAATCCTGTCCGCCATGAACAACCCGATGCCCGATTGCCACCGGTTTTAAATCCGTTACATCCTGTTCCAGCCGTGCCAGCAATTCATTGATCAGTGCGGGATGTTGTGTATCCGGTGCAATCCGGTCAAGGCCTCCGGAAAACATCACCGGTTTACTGCCGCGTTGTGCGGAAAAAACAGGCTGACTTCCGATGCCGGCAATCCTGCCCCGCATGATCGCATCCGCTTGAGAGTCATCAACCGGAAACAAAGCAAACTTGATACTTGATGAACCGGAATTCAGGGTCAGGATAACGTCCGTCATAATTAAGTTCCGGCTGTTCAGGGTGAAAAAGCAAACGTCATGGGGTCAACAGGCTGTGACAGCAGTCATTATATCTGGTTCAGAGATGTCCGGTAAAGGTATGATCCGGCTTAATGATACTGCGTATTGCGGCACAGGGGAAACCATGAAGCATATACTCTTTCTTTCGTTCTTTTTACTGTTGCCGGGCGGTTTGCCCGGTTATGCGCAAACGGCAACGGCACCGCAGGTGATATGCCCTGACAAAGTTGCAGGTATGACTCCGCTTAAAACGACAGACGGAGCCTTGTGTACTTATATCCGTGAGAACAGAGCGCTACATCTAATTGCGCTTGAACCGGGGCAACCGGACCTCGAAACCTATGACACTGAATTGCGCACTGAACTTAACCTTGCATCACGGGGGAATGCGACGCCATTTTGTAATAAGGCTATGAAAAAACGTGGCCTGAAGGCGCAGTGTATCGTCTCTTATAATCCCGGAATTTCCAGTGTTACGACTGAATGGCGGATCGGGGATCAAAGGGTGCAAACCCGCCTGGTGATCGAAAAAGACAGCGGCGTGAATCAGGATGACCTGTTCTGGTCCATTCTTGCAACCCGCATCCTGATTGAAAAAATCACCGCAGAGTGACCCCTGCGGTGATGATTGCAGGACCAGCCGTCAGCCTTATTGCTCTGGCGGGTTATCCATGCCAGGCTCAACATCCTGATTGCCTTCATCTCCGCTTTCTTCATCGGAGCTTTGCTCGGCCAGACGCGCAACCGACACAACACGTTCATCAACGGCGGTGCGCAGCATCCAAACCCCGCCCGCTGAACGCGACCTGACGGACACGTCGGAGACACCGCAGCGGATGGATTGCCCGCTATCGGTAACAAGCATGACCTGATCGCCCTCATCCACAGGGAAGGTGGCAACAACATGCGTTTCTCCGCCCTTTTTACCGGAAGCAAGCGCCATGGCCGCAACCCCCTGCCCGCCCCGGCGCATCGGACGGTATTCATAGGCGGAAGTCCGCTTTCCGATACCGTTTGCGGCAACAGTCAGAATAAATTCCTCCTGTGCGCTCAGCTCGATATACCGCTCATGGGTGATGGCGGTTTCCGCAACATCCTCTTCGTCATCCGCCGCGCCCGCCTCATCATCACCGGCCATCTGACGGCGCATTTTCAGATACGCCCGGGCCTCCTCAACAGTGCGTTCCACATTGGACAACACACACATTGAGACAATCTC
>CALFWP010000034.1 GCA_937927905.1 uncultured Neomegalonema sp. | reverse complement strand
GCGATTTGACTGGCGCTTTGCCCTTCGCCCCAAAGGGTTTTGAGCGTTTCAACGCGTTCATCAGTCCAAGACATAGAAGCCCCTTATTTATAAAAGACCGGCAATATATGAAACTATCACATATTCAGCAGATGTTTGTCGAGAGTATGACATCTATTACACGACTCGTGCCATTCTGCGCATCCATTATACCTTGTAAACTTTTTAATTCAAAAGGTTTTTGTCAAAATGACATCACAAGTTAAGCCGGTACAGCACACACCGATGGGGCAAAGGCGATTTGGCCGCGTAAACTGGCTTGGAATGTGGACGCTGTACGAAAAGGAAGTTCACAGGTTTTTCAAGGTCTACATGCAGACTATCGTCGCGCCGGTTGCAACAGCTGCGCTTTTTATGGCAGTATTTACGCTCGCTTTGGCAGAGCGGCGCGGAGAGGTGGACGGGATGCCTTTTGCGGCGTTCCTGGCTCCGGGCATTGTTATGATGGCCGTAATCCAAAATGCCTTTGCCAATTCGTCATCCTCGATTGTGGTAGGTAAGGTACAAGGCAATATTGTCGATGTGCTGATGCCGCCGCTCTCTGCCGGAGAGCTAACGTCTGCATACGCCCTTGGCGGCGTAACACGCGGATTATGCGTTGCTTTTGCTTCTTTAATTCTGATTTTTCCGTTTGTGGGGGTAGGGGTAGTTAATCCGTATTGGGCTGCATATTTCGCTTTTACCGGCGCGTTGATCCTCTCGTTGCTGGGAGTGATGACCGGAATTTGGGCTGAAAAATTCGACCACACCGCAGCTGTTACGAATTTCATTGTGACCCCGTTGGCGTTTCTATCCGGCACATTTTACAAGGTGAGCGAATTACCTGATCCATGGTCCGGCATTTCATCCTGGAATCCGATTCACTTTCTGATTGACGGATTTCGCTGGGGCATTCTGGGGACCGGTGAAACGGATCCGTGGATTGGTGCGGCAGTTTCCGCGGTTATTTGTGTTGTTTTGTGGGCAGTTTGCCTATGGATGTTCCGCAGCGGTTACCGGCTCAAAAGCTGATAGCGGAGATTATAAACTGTGCCGGAGATGTAATGCCTCAAGCCCAGGATGTATCCAGGGACAGTAAATAGACTATGACCGGTACAGTCGCAGCGGATTAATTGCACAATGCGCGCATACGGGGTCTTTCAATCCGTCCTGCAATATGGTGAAAGGCAACCGGAATATCGGAGGCTGACATGAGTGATCTGCGTAAGCTGGTGATTGACGGGGTAGAGCACGAGCTGGACCCTGACCTGACTGTGCTTCAGGCTTGTGAAGTTGCGGGAAAAGAGATTCCGCGTTTTTGTTATCACGAGCGCCTGTCCATTGCTGGGAACTGCCGCATGTGCTTGATTGAAGCGGTCGGTGCGCCCAAGCCTATGGCCTCCTGTGCGATGCAGGTTAAGGATCTGCGCGGTGGCCCGGATGGTCAGCCTCCGGAAATCCGCACGAACTCGCCAGTGGTGAAGCAGGCCCGTGAAGGTGTGATGGAGTTTTTGCTCATTAATCACCCGCTGGATTGTCCGATATGCGATCAGGGCGGAGAATGCGATCTGCAGGATCAGGCCATGGCCTACGGCGCGGATTTCAGTCGCTTTACCGAGGCCAAGCGTGCGATGAATGAAATTAATCTCGGCCCGCTGATCAAAACTCATATGACACGCTGTATCCAATGCACCCGTTGTGTGCGGTTTGCGACCGAGATTGCCGGCGTGCCGGAGATGGGGTGTACGGGACGCGGGGAAGATGCGGAAATTGTCAGTTACCTCGACGCGGCCCTGACCTCCGAGCTTCAGGGAAATGTGATTGACCTGTGTCCGGTCGGCGCGCTGACCTCGCGTCCATATGCCTTTAATGCCCGCCCTTGGGAGCTGCGAAAAACCGAAACCGTTGATGTCATGGATGCACTCGGATCCAATATCCGCATTGATGCGAAGGGCACACAGGTGATGCGGGTGATGCCACTCAATCATGACGGGGTAAATGAGGAATGGATTTCCGATAAAACGCGCTTTGCCTGTGACGGCTTGGCCCGCCAGAGGCTTGATCAACCTTATGTGCGCAAGAACGGCAAACTGACACCGGCAAGCTGGGATGAAGCCTTTGCCGCGATCAGCGAAAAACTCAGCGGAATTGCGCCGGAGAAGGTTGCAGCAATTGCCGGTGATCTGGTTTCTACCGAGGCGATGTTTGCACTTAAGGCATTTATGAACGGGATCGGGTCCCCGAATGTTGACTGCCGCCAGGACGGGGCAAAGCTCCCTGCAGGTAACCGTTCGGCATGGCTCTTTAATTCGACCATTGAGGGTATTGAAGACGCGGATGCCATTTTGCTGATCGGCACCAACCCGCGCAAAGAATCGCCTGTTCTGAATGCCCGCATCCGTAAGGCATGGTTGACGGGTACTGAAGTGGGTGTGATCGGTGAGGCCGTTGACCTGACATATACTGCGCATCACATCGGTACGGGTGGGGAGGCGTTGTATACACTGGAGAACAGTGCGTTTTACCGTGAGACTCTCTCGGGTGCGAAAAATCCGCTTATCATTCTTGGTGTTGGTGCCACAGCGCGTGATGATGGTGAGGCTGTGCTCGGCGCGGCCATGGCGCTTGCACAAAAAATCGGGGGCCGGTTCTCCATGCTGCATAGCGCTGCGTCCCGTGTGGGGGGTATGGAAGCAGACTGTCTGCCGGAAGAGGGCGGACGGGACACCGCCGGAATCCTGGTCGGTGCTGCAACCGGTGCTGTGGAGGTTGTCTATCTGCTCGGCGCTGATGAGATTGACATGGAAACGCTGGGTCAGGCCTTTGTCATCTATCAGGGTCATCACGGAGATGCCGGTGCGCATCGGGCTGATGTGATCCTGCCGTCTGCATCTTATGTGGAGCAATCCGGTATTTATGTAAATACTGAAGGGCGTCCTCAAATGGCCTATCGCGCTGCTTTCCCTCCCGGAGAGGCGAAAGAGGACTGGGCCATTATTCGCGCACTATCCGAAAGGACCGGCGAACCTTTACCATTTGATTCCATTGAACAGTTGCGCAAAGCTCTGTTTGAAAAAGTGCCGCACCTGCAAAGCATGAATACAATTACACCTGCAGAATGGCAGCCGGTCGGGACAGGTCGCATAAATGATATGCCGTTCATATGTCCGGTTGATGATTTCTACATGACCAATGCAATAGCGCGTGCATCAGAGACTATGGCGGAATGCTCGCGTCTGGCGCGTGAAAAAACCACGGTACTGGCGGCTGAATAGGCTGCCTGCCGGAAAAATCTCTGAATAACGTTTTCGGATCGCAAAAAGATGTCTTGCGCCGACCCTTGAATCGGCTGCAAATTTCACATGTAATAAATAACCGATTTCATTGTTGTTCATTTAGCAACCTTTTGGGAGGTTTTCATGAAAAGACTCGCCCTTTTGTCGGCTATAATGGTCTTTGCGACACCATTTCATGCTTATGCCGCCGCAACTGTAACTCTCGGCGGCGAATCCTACACCCTTGACACAGTCACGTGTTCAGGCAGTTCAGGTTCGTTCAGTATTCAAGCCAGGTCTACCTCTGCCACGCGTCTGTTGCAGCTAGGTGCTTTTAACGGAGAAGTGAAATCCGTCGGTTTCCGTGTGGATGATACGCTTGCCCAGGTCGCAGACCGGACCGGTTCTTATGATGGTAAAACATTCACATTCAAAGGCGAGGCACAAGTCTACACCGCCAACTCTTTTAACAGGCAAATCCTGACCGTTTCTGCATCCTGTTAACTTAAGGTTACGTAATCGTGGATACGCGGTTGTAATGACTTTGGTTTCCGCTATCAAAGCAGCCTCTTACGGATCTGATAGAAAGATTTAGGGATGGTGCGCAAAAAACGGGTGGCCAATGGTCTGATGGGGGGATACGTCGCGGATGCGGCGGCGCTTGGGTTTCACTGGCTTTATGATCCGGACCGTATAGCGAAGCTTGCCGGAGAGAGTCCGGCATTCCGCACGCCTGATGCGTCGGATTTTGAAGGATATAAGGGCGTTTTCGTACATGCGGGCCGCCGGGCCGGTGATGCTTCGCAATACGGTGCGCAACTGCGTGTTGCAGTACAATCCATGGCTGCAACAGATGGCCGTTTCGATATTACGGATTTTCAGAATCGCTTTGCCGCCACATTCGGCGCAGAGGGGAGCTGGACCGGATATATGGATAAGGCAACAAAGGGGACGCTGGCCAACCTTGCCGAAGGAAAGCGCAATCCGTCCGGCACGAACGATGATCAGGTCCCTGCTGTCGCACGGTTTCCTGCCGTTATGTTACAGCAGGGAACCACGGATGAGGATATTGACGCGGTGATCGCCGTAACCAGTGTAACCGAAACAGCCGCATCATGGGGACCGGCGGCGGCATATCTGCTCCGCTCGGCTTATGACGGTATGTCACCGCGCGAAGCGGCTTTAACCGCATCCTCAAAAATGAGTGGCGATGTTGCTCTTGCACTTCTCAATGCTGTGCAATCAAAGCAAAAAGACACTGTGGCTTTTGCCGGCGAGGTTGGCCGCGCGTGCTCTCTGGCGCAGGCTCTGCCGGTAATTTTTCAAATTTGCGCAAAAGCCAGAACATATACCGATGCAATCAACCGCAATATTCTGGCGGGCGGTGACAGTTGCGGACGTGCCCCGGTACTTGGTGCTGTGTTCGCTTCTGCTTATGGAATGGGTGGTGCCGGTGTACCTGAAGAATGGGTGTCACAGCTCGCCAGTCATGCCGATCTGAGCGCCGAGATTGCCGCACTTGTGAAAAAGTCACCTTGATGTGGTCAATTGCGACTCTTTTGGGCTGGTATCCTCAGGCTAACGCGCCTAGACAGTCGGAAAATAATTGAACCGGACACAGTCCAACGGACTGTGAGAGGGATGCCTCTGAATGGACGAGCTGCTGACTTTTCTGACAATCGTAGGCCAATGCCTGCTGGTCCTTGTATGTTTGCTGATTTCGCTTGCCTTTTTGCTATATATGGATCGCAAGGTCTGGGCAGCGGTGCAGCTTAGACGGGGACCGAATGTCGTAGGTCCATGGGGACTTTTGCAATCTTTTGCCGATTTTCTCAAATTCGTCATGAAAGAGATTGTGATTCCGGCCGGCGCGGACCGTACGGTTTTTCTGTTGGCACCGATGATCACATTCGTCCTGGCCGTAATTGCCTGGGTCGTGGTGCCGTTTGCAGAGGGTTGGGTAATTTCCGATCTGAACGTCGGTATCCTTTACCTGTTTGCGATCTCATCCCTTGGCGTTTATGGCGTGATTATGGGCGGATGGGCGGCGAATTCCAAATATCCGTTCCTCGGTGGTTTGCGATCTGCGGCACAGATGGTCAGCTATGAAGTCTCCATCGGATTTGTGATCGTCACCGTACTTTTGATGGTCGGATCATTGAACCTGACGGATATTGTCCTGTCCCAGTCCAGCGAATGGGGGCTTGCGGGGTGGTATTTCTGGCAGCAGCCGGTGATGTTTGTCGTGTTCTTTATCTCCGCACTGGCCGAAACCAACCGTCCGCCTTTTGATCTGCCGGAGGCAGAGTCGGAATTGGTGGCCGGATATCAGGTTGAATACTCTTCAACGCCCTATCTGCTGTTCATGATCGGCGAATACATGAACATTGTGATGATGTGTGCGCTGACCACTATTTTGTTCTTTGGCGGCTGGTTGTCACCGATACCGGGTCTGCCGGACGGGGTATTGTGGTTCATACTCAAGATCGTGTTTTTCTTCTTCCTGTTCTCCATGGTCAAAGCGATTGTACCCCGCTACCGCTATGACCAGCTGATGCGCATCGGCTGGAAAGTGTTCCTGCCGCTGTCACTGGCCTTTGTGGTGATTACAGCCGGTGTCATGAAGGGGTTTGATATTGCCCCCTGGACCATGACGGAAGAGGCCCATGAAATGGGGCGCGGCGTCGGCTCTTTACCGGATAATCTATCGGACCCGGTTGCAGAGCCGGAAAAAATTGAAGCTGTCCTGCCTTCGGAGGCAAGCTGATGGGAATTCCCCTCGACAAGGCCGCGCGATACTTTTTGCTCGCTGATTTCTTTGCTGGTTTTAAGATCGGAATGCGGTATTTCTTTAAACCGAAAGCGACCATCAACTATCCGTTTGAAAAGGGACCGATTTCGCCAAGGTTCCGGGGTGAGCATGCTTTGCGTCGCTATCCG
>CALFWP010000033.1 GCA_937927905.1 uncultured Neomegalonema sp. | reverse complement strand
CGATGCCGTCGGCTCAGCAAGGACTGGGAAAAATCCATCGCCTCTGCTGAGGCATGGATCAACGTCGCACACATCCGCCTCACCACAAGGCGGCTCGCAAGGTATTGTCATGTCTCGTAGAGTTTTGAGTCAGGCTCTAAGGAAAAAAGTTCAATACTTTTTCCTTGCATCACTTTTGGCCGCATTGATTGGAGCAACTACGTCTATTCTTGGATCTGACAGTAAAATAATTTTTAAATTTGGCTTAGCTTCATGGAATAATCCAAGCATCGGATATATAATCTCTCTCCTGGCGTTTGCTTTGTCACAAACTGCATTGTGGTTTTTTGCTATATGGGCACTGGTTTTCCCAGTGTTTATATCACTATTTTCTTATGTTAGTTCTAGCCGGTTAGAGTCACCAATTAGCACTAATTCGTATAAATGGTTTCAGCTTGGAGCTTCAACATTTTTTCCTCTTGCTCTTTTTTCGGTTATGTGGACGAGAATTCCCGGCCTTAAAGATGGTGTAGGTGCGGTTGTAGATATTGATTATATCACATTTGGCATAATTGGTGGAAGTTTATTAGTTTTTGTTTCATTTTATGCAATTAATTCAATTATTCCAAAAAAAATGCTACATTTGAAATTTTCTCTTTATTCTATTACATTATACGCTTGTATTCTTTTTTCTTTCGGAATTGGCAACGAAGCCTTAGCTTTTACTGCTCTTTTTGGAACATTAATGTATCTAATGATAGATACGAAAAAATTGCAAGCATATTATCCGATATAGCGCTTTATGATTTAGATGACTTGGTGGCTGACAAGGTAAGAGATATAATTCACGATAAAGATGAATCAGTTATTTCTCGTAGTGAAGAAAAATTAAGAAGACAAAAAATTCAAAATAGACGTGAAGAGGCTGAACAAAGAAAGAAAAACTTGATTCTAGATAAAGAATTAGCTAGGCAAGCTAAAACAAGAGAAATTGAGATTACAAAACAAAGTCAAATTGATAAAATCAATGATGCAGTTGTTCAGCAACAACATAATAGAATTGACACTGTTACAAAAGCTATTGATATTTTATCAACTGCTTATTCTGATCGCTTGATTGATGAAGCAGATAGTGTGATTCAAAAAATTGAGTCAGGCGCAGCTGGTATGAATAAAAAACAACTTGAAGGAGAGCTCCAAAATTTAATGGGGACACTCGCACAGCAAGATCACGGTGTTCCGGAATTAGCTGCAAATCTGAAAAAAATAGTTGGTGAAACTTATGAAGAACAATTGTCAGAATTGAATGATAATTCAGACACCACTTTGAAAGTAATCGAATTAGATGACTTGCAGGAGGATGAAATTTCTGAAATTATTGAAGCTTTACGCAGTGAAAGCAGAGTTACTCACAAGATAAGAATGTTAAAAAAATTTGGGTTTACAAAAATTTCGGCTCGAAAAATAATAGAAGAACACTTCCCCGATATAAAACTTACAACTTTTTCGTTCACTTGGTCTAAGTTAGAAGAAAATGACGATTAATTATCTGAAATACCTGATTATTGTAAAGTTATTCCAGTCTGGATTGTTGACGGTTAAATTGCTCTTCGAACAGCATCTTCTCGATAGATTCACGCACGAAGTGCAACATAGTCATTAATCTACTCTCATTAATACCTCCAACGGAATATTTGATTTTGGTCTTCGTTGCGTATTAATGAATAAGTTTTGATTAAATTTTCTATTCTAAGTTATTATGTAATGAAAGTAATAAAAGTGTAGTACATTTTGCGCCATCGCTCACCGCACCTTCTTCTTGCTTTTCCCTCTGTAACTTCGGGTGCCGCCTTTTCCGGCGGTGGAGCGGCCTTCCTGCCAGGCGGCTTCTTCTTCGGCCAGTCTGATTGCGTTCTGGCGGGCCATGGGGTCGCCCGCGACGGTCAGTTCCACCGCTTCCAGCCGCCTTACCTCATCGCGGAGGCGCGCGGCCTCTTCGAATTCCAGGTTTTCGGCGGCCTTGATCATCTCCTTACGCAGGTGGTCGAGGTGCTTTTGCATGTTATCGCCGACCAGCTCTTTGACCTTGCCGCCGGATTTGATCTTCACGGTCACGCGGTCTTTTTCGTAGATCGAGTCCATGATGTCGGAGATGTTTTTCTTCACGCTTTCGGGCGTGATGCCGTGTTCCTCGTTATAGGCGATCTGCTTGGCGCGGCGGCGGTCGGTTTCGGCCATGGCGCGTTCCATCGAGCCGGTGATTGAGTCCGCGTAGAGGATCACTTTCGAGTCCACATTCCGCGCCGCCCGTCCGATGGTCTGTACCAGTGAGGTTTCGGAGCGCAAAAACCCCTCTTTATCCGCATCCAGTATCGCCACCAGCGCACATTCGGGGATGTCCAGACCCTCGCGCAACAGGTTGATGCCGACCAGCACATCAAAGGCCCCGAGGCGCAAATCACGGATAATCTCGATCCGCTCCACCGTGTCGATATCCGAGTGCATATAGCGCACGCGGATGCCTTGCTCATGCAGGTATTCGGTCAGGTCTTCGGCCATGCGTTTGGTCAGCGTCGTGACCAGCGCGCGATAGCCGTTTTGGGCCACCTGACGGCATTCATCGACCAGATCATCCACCTGCATTTTCACCGGGCGGATTTCCACCGGCGGGTCGGTCAGGCCGGTGGGCCGGATCACCTGTTCGGTAAAGACCCCGCCGGTGCGTTCGATCTCCCACTTGCCCGGCGTCGCGGAGACAAACACCGATTGCGGGCGCATGGCGTCCCATTCCTCGAATTTCAGCGGCCGGTTATCCATACAGCTCGGCAGGCGGAAGCCGTGCTCGGCCAGGGTGAATTTGCGGCGGTAATCGCCCTTATACATCGCGCCGATCTGGGGCACCGAGACATGGCTTTCATCGGCAAAGACCAGCGCGTTATCGGGGATGTACTCGAACAGCGTGGGCGGCGGCTCTCCCGGGGCGCGGCCCGTGAGATAGCGCGAGTAGTTCTCGATCCCCTGACAGACGCCGGTCGCCTCCAGCAGTTCAATATCGAAATTGGTGCGCTGTTCGATGCGCTGGGCTTCGAGCAATCTGCCTTCATCCTCGAATTGTTTCAGGCGGAGTGTCAGTTCCTTTTTGATGGATTTGATCGCCTGATTGAGCGTCGGGCGGGGCGTGACATAGTGGCTGTTGGCATAGATGCGGACCTTTTCCATGTCCTGAAAGGTCTCGCCGGTCAGGGGATCGAATTCGGTGATTTTCTCCAGATCATCGCCGAAGAAATTCAGCCGGATGGCGCGGTCCTCCATATGGGCGGGCCACAGTTCCAGACTGTCGCCCCGCACCCGGAACATGCCGCGTGCAAAGCCCGCATCGTTGCGCTTATAGGCCTGGGCCACCAGATCGCGCATCACCTGCCGCTGGTCATAGACCTTGCCGGCCTCCAGATCCTGTGTCATCGCGCCGTAGGTTTCGACCGAGCCGATACCGTAGATGCAGGACACGGACGCGACGATGATCACATCATCCCGCTCCAGCAAAGCCCGGGTCGCCGAGTGGCGCATCCGGTCGATGTTTTCGTTAATCTGGGATTCTTTTTCGATATAGGTATCGGTGCGCGGAACATAGGCTTCGGGCTGATAGTAATCATAGTAACTGACGAAATATTCCACCGCGTTATTGGGAAAAAATGATTTGAATTCGCCGTAAAGCTGGGCCGCGAGGGTCTTGTTCGGGGCGAGGATAATGGCGGGGCGCTGGGTCGCCTCGATCACCTTGGCCATGGTGAAGGTCTTACCGGTGCCGGTCGCGCCCAGCAGCACCTGATCCTGTTCGCCCTGATTGACCGCAGCGGAAATTTCGGCAATTGCGGTGGGCTGATCTCCTGCGGGTGAAAATTCGGACACCATTTCCAGCCGGATTCCACCCTCCAGCTTTTCCCGCGCGGGGCGGGTGACTTCGGGCAGGGTAAGCGGTTCGGGGGTGTCCATGGGCAAGGCTCCTGACTCTCCGGTAGAAGATAGTCCGGAGGGAGCGGGTTGTCATGGTTCGTGACCGGGTTTTGTTGTTCTAACCGCAGCAATAATCATTCGTATTGATACGGCCATCCTGGCATGCCGCGTTCCGCCAGAAATTCGCTGCGCCGCTTTAATGTTAATCCATCATAGATGTTGTGATTACTCCAATTTCGAAATTCATTTCGGTTCAGTTCATCTGTTTTGTCTTGTATTTCTTCCTCCAAATCGTTATCTATTCCATCAGTTTTTTTCAATTTATGACGCAGTCTTTTCAGGTTTTTACGAAGTTCTTCAGCATAGTTTTTTTCGCTTACATATCTTAAAATTTTTGTATCTTTTGATCCGAACATGTTTTCGAAACTGTGAATTTCAGGACAGAAACCCGTTAAGTCGGCATCGCATACTGTAAAATATTCTCCCTCCGTAACTTCTAATTCTACGTTCTTCACCATTTTGCATAAATCAAAATCTGTGCCTTTTAATTCGGAACTTAATATCCGGGTATTGCGGAATTGACACCTGTCAAAGCGGGTGCCGTTCAATTTTGACTCCCAAAATCTCGCCTTGTTAAAATGCGAATCCGTGAACAACGCGGCACTGAAATCACCACCGGAAAAATCCGTACCGGAAAAATCACAGCGGCGGAGGTTCATTCGGAATTTGCGTTCCCTTTCATAGTCGCGCCGTTCCTTCGTGCGGTTGCCCAGAATCGTGATTATCGCTAGCAGGTCGGTGCGGGCCACTTCCGGTCCGGTGCCTTCGGGTCGTTCCCTATAATGGCTTGCAGGAAAGTTTTCGCGCACATACGCACAGAGGGTTTCGACCACGGCCAGATGATCCCTCTCTGAGTCTTCGCTTACCCGCTTGAGCGCATAAATCGCACCCAGCCGGACTTCTATATTGGGTTCATGACGGATAACTTTGCGTTTTTTGTCATTGGTATTCGGGATAATTCCTTCAGTTTTCCATAGTTCCACTTCCCGCGTCGCACCGAGTTGTTCTACGGAGCGGGTGAACAGATCCGCGTAATCGCGATCCCTTGACCGGTCGAGATTACCCTGGGCAATAATGGCGCGCCACATTACGAAGGGTGCGCCAAGCACGGCGAGATAAATCAGCCCGATATTGCGGATATCTACAGAATCGCCCGTTACAAGAGCACCGAAAAACTTCAATACCACCCAGAATGCGGGTACGGCTGTTATAAATGTTGCGACTAACAGAATAAGGCCAAGCCCGTTGCGGCCTAGCCTCTCAGGGTCCGGCCATCCCACCGGCCAATCGTATTTCGGCATTTTTGCGCCCATACCGTGAAGTCATAGCGCTTTGCCGTATGCTTTTCACCTGTTATCCGGTTCGGGAAGCGGCTTTTATGTATGTTGAGAGCTGTAATCTAAGACGCCGAACCGGTCTGATTGACGAATTGACGGAAGGCGGGTGCAAGGACCGTGCGGTCTTGGGGCCCCCGCATTATTTCGTGACGCCTGCCTTTGCCATCGAAAAACAACAGCGTGATATGCGGCACATTGTTATCCGCCGCCAGTTTGCGGCCCCGTGCGTCCTTGATGTTGGCCACAAGAAACTGAAGCTCGCCCTCTTCAAAATCTTTCATGGCCGCGCGGGCTTCTTTTTGCAGTGCTGCACAGACCTGGCAATTCGGATCATGAATTTGTACCACCGACGGGGTGCCGTTTCCGATGCGGGTCAGGTCATGTTCCCGCGCGGTCGCCTGTACGTCCTGCACGGCGTACCAGCCCCCGACACCAAGAAGCGCAAGACCAGCCGTTCTGTAGGCATAGCGGCGCATGACGTCCCGTCTTGTGGCCGGTGCGGTGTCTTCCGCTTTACTGCGCGGAGCGGAGGATGTCGTGTTGTAGCCTTTGCTGCGTTTCTTTTGCTTTTTCATCAGTCCTGCTCCTTCTGAAATGCGCGCCTGTCGTGATGACGTATCAGCCTGCATAAGGTTCGGTTAATTCTTTCAGAAGTTTTAACGGACCGCCAGTGGCGGTAAGAGAGCTGTGCAAAGCAAAACACCGCACGCACGGACAGGTCACGCGTCGGGTCGCACTTTATGCTTTTTTAAGATAACTGTTCTTATTGGATTACAGCGCCCGTTGCCCTGCGCACCGGCGGCTCTCAGCCCTGTGCCGGTGTGATCCAGGTATCGAGATCGTGAAAAACCGCTTCATAGACATGACGCTTAAACGGTACAATCGCATCAATCAAAGCCGCAGGTTCCATCCACTGCCATCTGCTGAATTCAGGGGTTTCGGTCGCGATGTTAATATCGGAATCCGCGCCCAGAAAGCGCATCGCAAACCAGAGCTGTTCTTGTCCCCGGTACTTGCCGCCCCAGAGCGTGCCGAGTAGTTCCTCGGGAAGGTCATAGCAAATCCATTCGCGGGTTTGTGCCAGTACCTCGACACTATCGCAGGGAACACCTGTTTCTTCGGTCAGTTCGCGCAGCGCCGCTTCCTCGGGCAATTCACCGTAATCCAACCCGCCCTGGGGCATCTGCCAGGCATTGCCGGGATTATCGATCCGCTGGCCGCCGAAGACCAGCCCGTCACGATTAATCAGCACAACCCCGGCGCATTGCCGGTACGGAAGAGAGGCAGGGCAGGCTGAGGTCACTATGGCACCTATCCGTCCGGTTTATTTCGCAATTTCCGCAACTGAAACGAATTGTACGCCTCGTTTTTGCGCCGCTTTCGCCCAAAGTTCAATAGTAGATATGGTTCCGCGAAATGCGGTTCCAACCCCCACGGCGTGGCCGTTTTTGCGGGCCTGTTGTTCAAGGGCATTAAGCGCATCGCGTATGGCTGCACTGCCTCGATTTCGGTCGATCTTCACAATTCCGCGCGCATAGGGAAGACTTGAGGATGCGGCCAGGCTTTTGAACAAGCTGCGTGAAGTCGGTTCATTTTCGAAAAAGAACAGGCCCTGCTGCGCAAGCGCCTGTATTACCGGTGTTGCCGCGCCTGCATCGGCGTTGAAACGGGCACCCAGATAACTTGATGCACCATCGGCAACGGGAACGCGCTGTAGCGCCTGTTGTAGACGGGAAAGATTTTCCTGTGGTGTGTCCGTAATCCGCAAGGTCAGCGGGCCGGGGTCGCGGTTTTTGTTCACCGGTTCCATCGGGATTTCGACCAGAACAGTATGGCCGTCATCTTTTGCTTCGCGCGCCAGATCCGCAACAGACCGGTTTACCGGTGCAAAGGCCAGCGTGACACCGGCGGGCAAGGCATCAATGGCGAAGCGCGTTACATTTTCGTTGATACCGGCAGCGGCAATAACCAAAGCGATTTTCGGCCCGTCCGGATCATATACGATGTCTGTGGTGTCAGGTTCTGAAGGCTCCGCCGTCGTTACCGGACGCACCTGGAGTGGGTCTTGAACGGATGGTGCCGCAGTCAGCGGCGGTAATTCGGCGGTTTCTATAGCACCATCATTAACGGAAGGCGGACCGAATGCCTGTCTGTCTGATCCGCCTTGATACTCTCCCGGTTTTTCAAATCCGGAAAGCAACTCCGCCTGTATGTCGCGTGCGGTTCTAAGCGGCGGGTTTTGCAGGCTGCGCAGTGACGGCAGGGGCGTTTGCCCCGGCGCGCCTGTGGCTTGTCCGGTTTGCAAGGGCGGCGGTGTAGCCGAGAGATCGGCTTGCGGGGCAATGTCGGGGTTGTAAGGTTTCAGGAGCACGGAAACATATGTCAGCGGTGCGGGTCCGTAGCGGCTGCCGGAGGAATGTGACGGGGCGGGGACCCCTTGCGGTGATATATGCCCGCCTCCGAAATCCGGACCGTTTTGAGTGTGCCCGCCGTCCGTGCGCATGGCTATTATGGTATTTTCACCGGTCTGCAGACCGCCTGCAACGGTCCTGACAGCGGATGGAAAGTCCGGCTGTGACAGATCGGCGAGAACGGCGACTTGCGGCCCTGCTGCCCGTGCTTTGACCTGAAGGTGCATGGCAAAAGGGGTTGCAAAAGAGCACACGGCCAGAGCGCCCGTAAAAAAGCGGAGGGCGGAAAAACGCTTCGGTGCAGGCTCTTGGGAAGAGGGTGCGTTGCTCAAGGGTTTATCCGGCATTTCAGGGTAAACGTACGGACAAAAAACCCTAACCGGCTTAGGAAACAGTAAATCCGGATAATTTTCCGGCGTGTTTTGCGCTCCCTCCGAAAAAGGAGAGCGCGCGTTTCAGGTGCTTATTGTTCGGCAAAGCCTGCGTAAACCGACAATCCGTGAAGCAAATCAATCGCATAGGCGAGCTGATAATCCTCCTGACGCAGTTTTTCGGTCGCGGCATGTGCCTCTTCCTCTTTGCGCCGGATTTCTTTTTCCTCATCGGTCAGCGAGTCATTTTCCAGGCTGCCCCGGATTTGTGATTCGGAATAGCGTGGGCGCTCGTCCTTGTCCTCCGCATCTTTGCCGAGGTCGATCTGTTCGACCACAATATCCGGTTCGACGCCAAGTGCCTGAATAGATCGTCCCGAGGGGGTATAGTACCGCGCGGTCGTCAGGCGGATGGCCCCTTTGGATGACAGCGGCATGATGGTCTGGACCGAGCCTTTGCCGAAGGTTTTCTCACCGACGATGATGCCGCGACGATGGTCCTGCAAGGCTCCGGCAACGATTTCGGAGGCGGATGCCGACCCGCCATTGACCAGGACCACGACGGGTTTGCCATTCGCCAGATCACCAACTTGCGCATTGTAACGGTCCGCATTCTGCTGATCACGGCCCCGGGTGGAGACAATTTCGCCTTTGTCAAGAAATGCATCGGACACCGCAACAGCCTGGGTCAGTAGACCGCCCGGATTGTTACGAAGATCCACGACATATCCGGCAACGCCGTCTTCACCGAGTTCTTCTTTGATCGATTCCATGCCAGCGGCCAGATCGTCGTAGGTTTTTTCCGAGAATTTGGAAATTCTCAGATAGCCGATATCCCCTTCGATACGTGTGCGTACTGCTTTGATTTTTATGGTATCGCGGGTGATTATGACATCGAAAGGTTCTTCAGCGCCCTCACGTGCGATGGTCAGTTCGATATCGGTTCCGATAAGGCCGCGCATCCGGTCTACCGCATCACCGATGGTCAGGCCGAGAACAGACTCGCCGTCGATGTGTGTAATAAAATCACCGGCCTCCAGCCCCGCTTTGTCTGCGGGGGTGTCATCAATCGGGGAGACGACTTTTACAAAGCCATCCTCCATGGTTACTTCTATGCCGAGGCCGCCGAATTCACCCTTGGTGTCGGCCTGAAAATCACCGAAATCTTTCGGCGGAATATAACCTGAATGCGGATCAAGAGATGTCAGCATCCCGTTAATCGCGGATTCGATCAGTTCTTTTTCATCGACTTCCTCAACATAGGCGGAGCGTGTGCGCTCGAAAATATCGCCCAGAAGTTCAAGATGTTCATAGGTTGCCGTCGCAGCGGTTGCCGTCATGACTTTCGGCGTCCCGAATGCCGTGGTCAGCGCAACACCGGCGGCGGCCCCCATTATGATGCCTTTTATTGTATTATTCATGTTGCTCTTACCTTTCTAAACATCAATCCTATACAGGATCTTTGGCTATTCAAGCCATGGCGTCGGGTCGATCGGTTTGCCGTCACGCCGGATTTGAAAATAAAGCGATGTTACCGCGTCTTCTGGCAGGGCCGATTGTTCAACCAGAAACTCTTCACTTTCCGTAACCGGACCGCCAAGATGTCCGATCGGTTCTCCGCGCAAGACTTCATCGCCCTTCACACGGACGCTGGAAGCCAGTCCTGCCAGTAGAATCTGATAGCCTTCACCGATATCAATAATAGTGACCAGTCCGAACCTGCGTACAGCCCCGGAAAAAGAGATTTTGCCGTCCCAGGGTGAATAAACGCGGGCATAGGGTTTTGATTCGTATACCAATCCCATGGAGTTACTGCCCCTCACACTTCCGTCATAGCGTGCGGCGATTTCTCCGATAACCGGTGACACAAGATTGCCGACAGCATCTGCAACTGTCGGGGGGCGGCGTTTTGTCACCGGTGCTGTTTTTAAGGCGCTTGTTTGCCGCAGCGGTTTAAGGGGCGGAGCAGGGGCGCGAAAGACGGCAGCATCAAGTGCTCTGGCCCTGGCATCCAGTACCTCGGCCTCCTGCTTCAGTTTGCCGGCGCGTTCCAGATGATCCCGGCTTTCGCCGCGCCGTTTGCCCACCAATGTCCACAGCTCTTTTTCCCTCGCGCGCAGCGAGGCAATGGCGTCCTTTGCCTCTATGCGTGCCAGTTCCGTTCGGTGGCGCAATTCGTGGATTTCGGTTGTCCGTTTGCTTGTATCGCGGGCCTCGCGGATCAGGGCCTCGCGTAAGCCTTTCAGTACGGTGGCACTGCGGGCAGCGATTGCTGCATCGCCGTCATGGGCGATAATTGCCGGTGCCTGGGCTTTTGATAATGCGATGATTGCGGAAAATGCGGCGGCGTGACGGCGGCGGCGGAGATGCAGGTTGTCGGTTGCATCCGCCTCCCTGCGGGCCAGATCAACCAGCCTTTCGCGCGAATCACTGATGGAAGCTTCAAAGCGCGTTATTTCTTTGGCGATACCTCTGATTCTGGCTTCATTTTTTTCCGCTTCGGCAAGGGCTTCTTTGCCCTTGGTTTCGAATATATCCGCAGCTGCGTTGCGTTCGTCGGCACCGACGGTCAGTTCCTCCACGCGGTCAGCCCCGCCGGATACATTCGCTTCTCCGCCGGTTTGCGCGAAAAGATTACCCAGCACGCTCAGGATGCACGCCGATGTGAATAGAAGCAAAGTGCGCTTACCCATTTTGCGGTCCCGACAGTAAAGACCGGCCCGTCATTTCAGTCGGTTGCGCGATGCCGAGCATTGCCAGCAAGGTTGGTGCGATATCTGCGAGACGTCCGCCCTGTGATACCCCCTCCGGCCTGCCCACCAGCCACACCGGAACCTCGTTCAGCGTATGCGCCGTATGAGGTCCTCCGGTGTCCGGATCGGTCATCATCTCACAGTTTCCGTGATCCGCCGTTACGATCATTGAACCGCCTTGCTCCATTACCGCATCCACAACCTGTCCGAGACAGTAATCAACCGCCTCTACTGCAGCAATCGCCGCCTCCAGATCACCGGTATGTCCGACCATATCCGGATTGGCGTAGTTTACGATGTAGAGATCATGCCTGCCGGAACGCAGTTCGTCCAATAACACCGATGTCACACCTTCGGAGGACATCTCCGGTTGTATGTCATAGGTCGGAACTTTGGGACTTTGTTCCATATGGCGCTTTTCATGATCAAGCGGTGTTTCAGCGCCGCCATTGAAGAAAAACGTGACATGGGGGTATTTCTCGGTTTCGGCGAGGCGGAATTGCGTCATGCCCGCTTCTTCAACGGTTTCCCCGAGGGTTTTGCGGATAGGTTCCTTCGGAAACAGCGTTGTCATCCAGCGGCTGTGAGCGTCGGAATAATCGACCATGCCTGTCAGTGCGGCAAAGCTGATTTTCCGCCGCCCGAATCCCTCAAAATCCGGTCCGGCAAGTGCGTCCAGGATTTCGCGGGCACGGTCCGAGCGGAAATTCACCATCAGCAGGCCGTCACCATCCTGCATACCAGTGTAATCCCCGACAACCGCAGGAGTTATAAATTCATCAGTTTCGCCGCGTGTGTAAGCCTCTGAAATTACGGCCTCTGCATGCGTTGCAGCCCGGCCTTGTGCATCCGTCAGCGCTGCGTGTGCCTGTTGCACCCGTTCCCAGCGGTTGTCACGGTCCATCGCGAAATAGCGGCCGCTGACGGTGGCAATGGTTGCGGCGGTATCCCTGAGCTTTGCCCGCAGATCCGCGAGATCATCAAGCGCGCTCTGGGGTGGAACGTCACGTCCGTCGGTAAACAGATGCAGCATAACCGGTATGCCCGCTCCGGCAATCACGCGTGCCGCTGCCGCAAGGTGATCCGTATGGGCATGAACGCCGCCCGAAGAGCACAGCCCCATAATATGCGAGGTGCCGCCGCTCTCTTTCAGCGCACTGATATGAGATTGAAGCCGTTCGTTGGTTGCGAATGAACCGTCGGTTATGGCGTTGTTGATTTTGGGCAGGTCCATCCAGACAATCCGCCCGGCCCCGAGGTTCATGTGCCCGACTTCGGAATTCCCCATCTGTCCTTCAGGAAGTCCGACATCGGGACCGCAGGTTTTTAAAGTCGCTTCAGGGCAGGTTTCGCTCAGACGGTCAAGCGTGGGTGTGCGGGCCAGCGCAACCGCATTGCCGTCGTGGTCTTCTCTCAGGCCGAGGCCGTCGAGTATAATCAGAACAACCGGTTTGCGTGCCGTGTTTTCCGTAAGGCTTGACGTCATAAATGCTGCCCCGGGTCAGAGTTCGTTTTGCATCGAATGTAAAGAGGCTGTTGAAAGACGTCCACCATCCCCGTCATCCGATTTTGCGATGTTTAACATTTCGGAAAGGTTAACAAAGCGTATCAATTTCCGCGATGATAAGGGTGGTTCGACGCGATTGCGGCTGCGCGGTAAAGCTGTTCCGCCAGCATAACCCGCACCATCATATGTGGCCAGGTCGCCTTTCCGAAAGAGATCATGGCATTGGCGCGCTGCCGGACTGTGCCGGTATGCCCGTCCGCTCCGCCGATCAGAAAGCGTGTGCAACGTGTACCGTCATCCCGCAGATCGCAAAGAAAATCTGAAAAACCGCAGCTCGGTACGGACTTTCCGCGTTCGTCCAAAATGATCATATGATCATCGGCCGCAACACGTTCGAGCAGAAGCGTGCTTTCCGTGCTTTGCCCTTTTCCGCGGGCGTCGTATTCCTCAAGTGTCAAAGGTCCCAGGCCGATATTGCGACCGATACCGTCAAATCTTTGACGGTAATCCTCAAAAAGCGTTGCTTCCGGTCCGGATTTCATACGGCCGATTGCACTGATAACAAGCTTCATTCTATGAACTTAAAATGCAGTACGCATTATCAGGATGCCGTCTGTCCGGGCAGTGGTGCCCCGCCTTCCGGCAGCCACATCCGCTCCAGATTATAAAACTCGCGGACCTCGGGCCGAAAAACGTGAATGATGATGTCACCGGCGTCTATTAAGGCCCAATCCGCCTGTGCAGTTCCTTCAAGCCGCGGGATGACACCGCCATCACGCTTAAGCTTTTCTACAAGCTTGTCCACAATTGATCCGACATGGCGTGTGGACCGTCCGCTTGCGACGATCATATGATCCGCAATCGCGGACTTTCCGCTCAAATCAATTGTCACGATGTCAATTGCCTGATCATCCTCCAGTGATGTCAGGGCAATATTGAGCAGAGTTCCGGCATGTGCCTGTCCTGCCTGATCTTCCAGGGTTTGTCTGCTGATCGTATCGGCTTCGAAACCCGACGGCGCTGTGACAGCACCGCTCTCGTTGGGAAATGTCAGTGTTCAACTCCACAAAAGTGAGGCTCATTAGATGTGTAATGCCTCGTTCATCCGCTGAGTATAGCGAAACGGCGGCGGCGGTGCAAATACGGCGTTACCGGATAAAGCCACGTTTATGCAATTTATGGATGAACTTGACGCAATTAAAACCATCCTGCATCGTTTCATTATGGGTCACAAGAACCCGGCGTTCAGGAGGAAAGACATGATACGACATTTGATGTTGGCTATACTTGGTCTTGGAGTGACGACTGCAATGCCTGCATTTGGGCAGGGAAATCTTGAAAAGCTCAGTTCTTTCAAAGGGACCGGCACACCGATGATGGCACCGATTCCTCAGGAAGGAAAACGTGCCGACTCGATCCGCAAGATACTGGAGCGGATTAAAATGCCGGAAGGGTTCAGCATTGATCTTTATGCACTGGTCCCTGATGCGCGTCATATTGCTGTCGGGCCGCAGGGCGTGGCTGCTTTTGTCGGGACACGTAAAAACGAAGTCTATGTCATGACCGACCGTGACAAGGATCGCGTTGCCGATGATGTCAAACGCTTTGCGCCCTCGATTGATTTCAACATCCCGAACGGTGTGTGCTTTTCAAAGGACGGCTTTCTTTACATCGTCGAGCAAAACCGCATTCTGCTCTTTCCGGCTGCGGAGTTTTTCTATGAGGGGCCGGATGTCGCCGCCTTTAACGTCGTCGAACAGGGTCAGCTGATCCCTGAGGACGAGGAAAGCTATAATCATACCGCGCGCGTTTGCGATATCGGCCCTGATGATAAACTCTATGTCTCGCTCGGACAGCCGTTCAATGTGGCTCCGCCGGAAAAGATGGACCTTTATACGGAAACCGGCATAGGCGGGATTATCCGCATGGACCGCGACGGTAAAAACCGTGAGGTCTACACGTTCGGGGTCCGCAACTCCGTGGGACAGGATTTTCACCCCGAAACCGGCGAGCTGTGGTGGACCGATAATCAGGTGGACGGCATGGGTGATGACAAGCCCGCCGGAGAACTGAACCGCAAGACCGGGGCCGGACAGCATTTCGGGCATCCGTGGTATGGCGGCGGCACGACACGGACGAACGAGTATAAAGACGAGGAAGTCCCCGTTGATGTCGTGCACCCTGTCGTGGAAACCGTGGCCCATGCCGCTGATCTGGGTATGATGTTCTACACGGGCCGCCAGTTTCCGGCAAAATACAAGAACGGTATTTTCTCCGCTCAGCACGGATCGTGGAACCGGACGGAACCTGTGGGTGCGCGGGTGATGTTCACCTCGATTGCCGAGGACGGAACCGCGACCATGAAGCCATTTGCCGAAGGCTGGCTTGATGAGGAAACCGGTGAGTATCTGGGCCGTCCTGTGGATGTTGCACAGCTGCGGGACGGATCGGTACTGGTCTCCGATGATCTGGCGGGCGCGGTGTACCGCATTTCGTATTCGGCACCGGCGGAATAAAACGCTTTTGCTATCGCCTCTTTCCTCTGCGGGAAGAGGCGTATTCATTTGAATTTTCAGGGGTGATGCCGGATGCAGCTTTTTGCGTTTTGTTTCTCTGTGATAGTTGTTAGCGCTGCGCCGGTTCTGGCGGGCGGCGGGATTGTGACGTCCACCGGACCTTTGCCGGAACCTTTAAGCGAGACAACGGCGGCTGATGTTATAAGTACTATCGGCCTCTCTCCGGCGTCATTCAAAGTGGCAAGCGAAGAAATCATGCCGGTGAGTTATCAGGCGCCGCCGAGAAAAGTCACCTACACCGCGCCGCCCCGCGCTGCGGCAAAACCGGCACCGGTTAAAACTGCTCAGGCGAAAACCCGGGTTGAAACAGGGCCGCCCGATCCGCGTGAAACCATCCGCCAATGTGTGACCTGTCATGGAGTAGACGGTATCGCGAAAATTCCGACAGCACCGAATATCGCCGGGTCCTCGCGCGGATATCTGGAAACCCAGCTGAAGGCATTCCGGTCCGGTAAACGTGAAAATGAAGTCATGTCCGTGATTGCGGAAGGTTTGAGCAATGCCGAGATAAAAGCTGCTGCCAAATGGTATGCGGCGCTGAAGGTCACGGTCGACGTGCCGGAGTGAGCCTCCGGAAAAATAAGGTTATCCGCTGATCCGATCCATAAATGCGCGTAACGGCGCGTTAACCGCCTCCGGCTGTTCCGCAAGGGCCATGTGGCGCAATCCTTCGAGGATGACCGTTTCGGCTCCCTCTATTTCGGCAGCAATCGCGCGGGTCATGTCCGGCCCGTTGCCGTAATCCTCATCTCCTGTGATGACCAAGGCCGGACAGCGGATCGGCGGATCGGGCGCAACCACTTCCGCCACGCCCTCGGCCAGAACGCTGTAGATCGTGTGATAAACCGCACGGTCATTGGCCATGACCCAGCCGCGCACAAGGTCCATCATGTCAGGGTTCGCGCGCCGGTAGCCATCGGTAAACCAGCGGTCCAACGCGGCCTCTACCGTGGCGGCGGGGCCGTCGGTTTTTGCCTGTTCAACCCGCTTCACAATGGCCTCCTGCGCCTCTTTACTTCGCAAGTGCGGTGAATGCAGGATGGCAAGGGCATCGGTTCGCTGCGGAAAATCCTGTGCAAAGCGCCGTGCAATCATGCCGCCCAAAGAAAATCCGGCCAGTGCCGCGCTGGTGTGCCCCAGATGGTCTAGTAATCCTGACAGTTGCCGGGCAAAGAGGCTTAAGGACGGTGTTTCCTGTGGCGGGCCGCTTTCGCCGTGGCCGTAAAGATCATAACTGATAATGTGGTACCGGTCTGAAAGCGCCGGAATCGTCCATTGCCAGCAGTCGCGATTCAAGCCCAGCCCGTGTATAACTACAATTACAGGGCCGTTTTCCTGGCCGCCTATTTGGTATGCGGTGCCGTTGTATCTGCTTTGCATGATTATTCTCCGGTGGGCCGGTAGGCCACAACCTCCACCTCTACCCGGCAGTCAACCAGCAGATCGCTGACCACAGCTGAGCGCGCCGGCGGCTCTGACGGGAAATAATCGCCGTAAACTGCGTTAAATCCTGGAAAATCCGCACGGTCCCGCAGCCAGACCATGGCTTTGACCACATCCTCACGGGTGCATCCGGCCTCCGCCAGTGTAGCGGTGATATCCTCAAGAACCGCACGGGTCTGGTCCTCTATGCCGCCCTCAGTCATGGGTGCGCCGTCCTTCATCGGGATTTGACCGGTAAGGAATACAAAATCTCCGGCACGTACCGCTTTGGACAGGGACAGGACCCGTCCGCCGATTGCAAGCGGGCCACCGATGACCGTTTTGCTTTTTTGCATTGCCCGACTCCCCTCATGGCGACAAGGTGCAGTATAGAGGGACGCGGGACGATAGGACACTCCAATATCCGAAGCCGGTACGGAGGTGTCGTTTTCTTTGTGCCTCTGCCATCGGGAGGGAACGGCGCGTATGACGGAAATTACGGATTATCAGATGCTGATTGACGGCGCATGGTGTGATGCGTCCGATGGCGGGACTTTTGACAGCGTCAACCCGTCAACCGGTGCGGTCTGGTCGCGTATTCCCGAAGCGACCGCCGGAGATGTGGACCGTGCGGTCCGTGCCGCCCATGCCGCGTTTACAAAATCGCTCTGGTCCACAATGACCCCGACAGAACGTGGAAAATGTCTGCGGCGCCTTGGGGATTTGCTGGCGGAACACTCGGAAAGACTTGGCCGGACCGAATCTGTTGATACCGGCAAAATGCTGAAAGAAACCCGTTGGCAGGCGAAATACATTGCCGAGTTTTTCCACTTTTATGCGGGTTGTGCGGATAAAATCAGTGGCGAGACGCTGCCCATCGACAAGCCCGATCTGTTTGTGTTCACGAAGCGCGAACCTTTGGGTGTTGTTGCGGCGGTTGTGCCCTGGAATTCCCAGCTTTTTCTTGTTGCGGTCAAGATGGGTCCGGCACTGGCCGCCGGAAATACCATCGTGCTGAAGGCTTCCGAACATGCTTCCGCCGCGATGCTGGAATTCGGCAAGCTGATTGAAGAGGCCGGGTTTCCGCACGGTGTGGTCAATATTGTCACCGGCCACGGCGACCCGTGCGGCAGAGTGTTGACCGCGCATCCGCTTGTCGCCCGGGTGTCCTTTACCGGCGGTCCCGGTGCGGCGCGTCATGTGATCGAGAATTCAAAGCAGAACTTTGCCGAGGTGTCGCTGGAACTTGGCGGAAAATCACCCTTTATTGTTTTCGATGATGCGGATATCGAAAGTGCCGTAAACGGGTCGATTGCCGGTATCTTCGGCGCGACGGGGCAAAGCTGTGTCGCCGGATCGCGGCTTTATCTGCATGCAGATATTGCCGATGACTTTCTGGAAAGGATGATCGCGCAGGCGGAGCAAATCCGCATCGGGGATCCGCTGGATGATGACACCCAGATGGGACCGCTTTGCACAGCCGGACAGCGTGACAATATCGAGCGGGAAATCGCCCATGCGGTTTCCGAAGGGGCAAGAATTCTTACCGGTGGCGCGCGGCTCGATGATAGTGCGGGTCTGTTCTTTCAACCGACAATCATCGAATGTCCGCGTCAGGATTTGCGGATTGTCGATACCGAACTGTTCGGCCCGGTTATTTGTGTACAGCGGTTCAGGACCGAAGGGGAGGTTATCGCGCTGGCCAATGACACTGAACACGGTCTTGCAGCAGGTATTTTTACCCGCAACAGCGCGCGGTCGTTGCGGGTAGCACAAGCGGTGCGGGCGGGGATTGTCTGGGTCAATACCTACCGGGTTGTCTCGCCGATTGCCGAGTTCGGCGGAGTGAAAGGCTCCGGTTACGGCCGTGAGAGCGGATTTCAGGCGATGTACGATTATACGCGACCTAAAACTGTCTGGATCAATACATCCGATGAGCCGATGGCTAATCCTTTTGTTATGCGCTGATTTGTAGCGGCGGCGTGAGGGTTTTATACCTTTATTGAGCCTTATTACGTCGGGTTTGGCCGTTTTTATTAACACATCCGGTTAGACTGATCATAACGATCTGCATCTGAAAGAGACAACGGACATGAAATTCCAGCTTGCCGTAAACCTGGAGCGCCTTGACGACAGCACAGATATGCACAGCGTCGCTAAGCACACGCTGGAGATGGTGCAAATGGCCGAGCAGGGCGGATTTGATATTGTCTGGGCCGCAGAGCACCACGCGCTAGAAATGACTATCGCGCCGAACCCGTTTTCTATTTTATCCTGGTGGGCGGGTGAGACAGACCGTATCCGTATGGGACCGGCTGTGGTGAATGCGGCATACTGGCACCCGATCAAATTGGCCGGGGAAGCGGCCTTTTTTGATCTGATCAGTGGCGGACGTTTGGAATTCGGGATCGGGTCCGGTGCGTATCAGCGCGAATTCGACCGGATGGCACCCGGGGTGAAACAAACCGACGGTTGGCGGTATTTGCAGGAAATGCTGCCTGCGGTTCAAGCGCTCTGGAAGGGCGATTACGAACATAACGGGGAATACTGGCAATTCCCGACCTCGACTTCAGTGCCCAAGCCCGTTCAGTCAGAGGTGCCGGTCTGGGTCGCGGCACGTTCACCGATTACGTATGATTATGCGGTGAAATCCCGGGCGAATGTAATGTGCTGGCCGTTCACGCGGCCCCATGCGGAAGCTGAGCTTTACAAAAGCCACCTTGAAGCTTCGATTGAAAAATTCGGCGGGGATTTCAGGCCAATCTTTGCTCTGATGCGCCACACTGCGCTTTATGAAAACGAAGCAGGCCGGGATCATGCAATCAACGCGATCCGCCGGGTTCTGGGACAGTTTGAGAATCTCTATCAGAATCTGGGTGATGTGAAGAACGGTTTCCCGAAGGAAATCCCGCTGGAGGCTTTGGAGGGGCGTGAACAATATGACCCCGCGATGCTGGAGGAAAATCTGATGTTCGGCTCGCCTGATAAGGTGATCGGAAAACTCAGAATTTATGAAAATCTCGGTGTTGATCAGTTCATATATTACGCCAGCATGGGATTGGATCAGTCGTCACAGAAGCGGTCTTTGGAGCTGTTCTGCAAAGAGGTCATCCCGGCGTTCCGGTGATTTAAAGTTGTAATATTCCGGGTTAATACTGATTCGATTTCATTATATTAAAAGTTGTTATTTATAATTTTATTATACTATAGATAGTATTAGATTTTTTTTATACAAGAAATAGATATAATTTTCCTCTTTCAATTTCGCATTTATAATTTTTTTACGTATATTGAAAAATATATAATTTTAAGATTTTACCGTCACGTAAAATTGAATAATATAATGATTTTCAATTTTTTATGAATAAATATTCGTAATCTATTAATACTCAATAATAATCAATTAACATAATATTTATAAATGACTAAGTTTTATTAGAAATTTACCCTAAGCTAATCCGGCTCTTAAAGATTTTGTATACCGTACGCTGAATATATTGGTGGCAATCTATACTGAAGGATTGCCGAATGTCTGATTTCGTTTCTGCGGTTTCAAAATTTCTCACAATCACGCGACTTGGGCTGACGCGCTCAATTTTCAATCGCAAACCGCGTCCTTGTGATGACAAGTCAATGCCGCAAGGCCTTGAATCGAGTCATTACAGGTACAGGCAGTCTTTATCCGGAGTGAAACGATCCGGAGCGAAACGCCGTTTGCAGTCCGGCGGTCCCGGAATGGTAACCAAAGCTGCCCTGCTCGGTTCGGTGGTCTTCGGGACCGGTATCCTTGCGGTATCCGAGGAGGGTCATGCGCAATCGACATTGCCGCCTTTTACCTGTGATGCCGCCTTTTACGAGGTGACTGATGACCAGCTTGTTGAATTGGACCCTGTGACAGGGATCTACACGCCCATCGGCGCACCTTTAGGCTTACGATACAATGCAACGGGCTATAATATTAATGACAATTATATTTATGGGCTTGGTCAGGCCGGGTCGATTAGTAACCATCTGCTGAGGATAGGCAGTGACGGTAATGTTGAAGATCTAGGGGATGTCGGTGTCAGTGGCCCGAGAGGCACATTTGACCGTACAAACCGTTTATTTTATACTGGTAGCGGCACACAGCTCAACTTTGTTGATGTGACAACCAATGTGATAGGAAACGTTTCTTTTACGCCAGAAGCGGGCACGGGGCCTTTTACTTCCCCACTAGATTATGCCTATGTACGAGACGGTGGTGAAGATCTGATCGTTGGCGTTTCGGGCGCTAACTTTATGGTCTGGAATCTGACAACGGGTATTTCCAAAAGTATTAATGTTCCCGGACTACCGACCGGAGGCTACGGTGCAGCATGGTCTGCGAATAACGGCAGTGTTTATTTCAGTGAAAACTCTACCGGCACAATTTACGAAATTACGGATGTCGGAACGTCGCCTACCATTGGTGCCAATCTGCTGGCCGCGCCGTCTTCATCCCATGACGGTATGTCCTGTGTTGATGCGCCGCCACCATTTCTTTCTGATCCGGGAATCGATGTGGTAAAAACCGCCGCTGTCAATGACGGCGGTGACGGGTCCGTGGATGCCGGCGATACGATTACATACCGGTATGAGGTCACGAACGGCGGTAACGTCGGATTGTTTGATGTCACGATTACCGAAGCCCCGGCGGATTTCACGGGGACAGGAGCACCGCCTGTCGCGGGTTATGTGTCAGGCGGCGGTGATATTGATGGTGAAGGCGATGACATTGACCTGTCATTCGCACCCGATACGATTATTTTCGAGGGCATATATACACTTACACAAGCTGATATTGATGCGGGTTTTGTAACAAACCAGGCTGATGTCTCATCAACGGATTCATCCGGAGCCGTGATTAGTGACCGCTCGGACGAAAGCGGCACGGGCGATACGGATAGTGATCCGACGACCACAGCGATTGCCGCAAGCCCGGAGCTGAATGCCGGTAAGGGTGCGTCTTTCGGTACACTTCAGAGTGACGGAACTTACGATGTCACGTACACGATCTCAGTAGAAAACTCCGGCAATATTACACTCAATACACTGACACTTGTCGATGATCTGACTGATCCGTCCAACATCGGTTCCGGTTTCAATTCAGTTGTAACAGCACCTGCTGTTACCCTTACCAACACCTCAGGTGTTTCAACTGCGCCGAGTGCCAACCCGTCTTACGACGGCACTAACGGATTGCTGGTCGGCACCGACGGCGTGTTGTCCCCGGGCGATATTTACACCGTAACATTTACTGTCAATGTTGACCCTACTGCAGCCGGTGCTCCGACGGCCTTTGATAACACCGCGACTGCCGGCGGTACCGACCCGTCCGGTACGACGGTAACAGATGCATCCGATACCGATACTGCGGCTGATGGAACAGCCGATGCGACTGCTAATCTCGGTGGTGAAAGTACCGGCGTCCCAACGCCTACGTTGCATCCGGGTTCCGCACCGGAACTGAATGCCGGAAAAAGTGCATCTGTCGGTCTGTTGCAGCCTGATCGCACATTCGACACGACCTATACGATTACGGTGGAGAATACCGGTAACGTATTCGTTGATACTTTAACGCTCGTTGATGACCTGACTGCGACCGGTCAGCTTGAATCCGCATTCGCTTCAGTTGTGACGCCGCCTGCGGTAACGCTGACGAACACGTCCGGCAACTCGGTCGCGCCAACGGCCAATGCCGTTTACGATGGTACAAACAACCTGATTTCGGGCACAGACGGGACGCTGTTCCCGGGCGACGTCTACACAGTTACATTTACAGTGAATATTGACCCGAATGCGGCCGGTGCGCCGGCCACATTGGGCAATATCGCGAGTGCCGGTGGTGATGATCCTTTCGGAACCACGGCAACTGATGCGTCCGATACGGATACCGCTGCTGACGGGTCCGCCGATGCAACGGCGAATGTGGCCGGTGAAACGACCGGTGTGCCGACTGTTGTAACACCGCCCGTCGGTCCTGATGCAGTTGATGATTTGGGCAGCGGCTTCATTGCCGGTACGGAACAGACGATTGATCTGATCGGAAATGATACGACACCCGGTGCACTCGCTAATACTTCGGTGCTGCTGACTGGTACCGGCTCCCCTGCCGGTTCCACGCTCAGCCCTGACGGAAAACTTTTGACCGTCCCCGGCGAAGGCGTGTGGGAAGTTGATGTTTTTGCCACCGGAGATATCCGGTTCACGCCGGAGTTTGATTTTCTGGGTGATCCGACGCCTGTCACTTATGTCGTCAGTGATACCGACGGACAACCTTCGGAAGAAGCAACGGTCACATTTGACTATGATCCGTTCCCCAGATTGGCCGCAACTCCGCCAACCACCGGTCCGCAGGTCTGCACGGCCCCTGCAATCCCGCGTGCTGTGACACTGGCCCCTGTCAGCTGGAACGGACTCAATAATTCCGGTGGCGTTTTCGGCTCCAACACATCGGGCGAAAACACTGTACCGGTGACGGTCGGTGCGCTTGCACAGGACGGTCCGGTGACGCTTGACACAGTTGTTCAACCGAACGGTCCGGGTTTTCAGGCTTATCAATTCAATAATGCCGACCCTTCGGATGCCGGCAATATTTCGGCGAGTCATTGGACATTTGATCACGCGGTGAATCTGCGTATTTTTTCCGGTACTGCTTTCGGTGGCCGTGTGTCCGCTATGGATGCCAATCATGACCGGCTTGTTTTTGATGCTGTTGATGCCACTCCCGGATTTACCTGGGTTGTCGATGGTCTGAACACCGCATCAACGGGTGCAGTCATTACCAATGGCGGCCGCACACTGACAATTACGGCACCCGCCAATACTCTGCCGCGGACCTTTGCCGAATTTGATATTTCAACAAGCGGTCAGGTCACTGAACTGGTTGTGCAGCATGATGCGGCTGCATCGACAGGCCAGAATAATGCGCGCTTTAATATGGCGGTCCCGCTTTGTGAAGTGCCCGAACTGAATGTCGGTAAAAGTGCTGTTGCCGGTGCCATTCAGCCCGATGGTACATTTGATGCGACATATACAATTGATATTGAAAATTCAGGGCTTGCGCCTCTTGATACACTGACGCTGGTTGATGATCTGACGGCGTCCGGTCAGCTGGGGAGTGCGTTCAACGGCGTGACCTCGGCACCTGCGGTAACGCTGACGAATACATCGGGCAGCTCTGTGGCTCCTTCCGCCAACCCGTCTTATGACGGCACGAATAATCTGTTGCTTGGTACTGACGGAACACTAATTGCCGGTGACAGCTATACCGTTACCTTCTCGGTCAATGTTGATACGAACGCTGCGGGTATACCTGCAACATTGCAAAATATCGCGGTAGCAGGTGCCAATGATACTGACAGCACCACTGTAACCGATGCCTCCGATACGGATACGACGCCGGACGGTTCTGCAGACGGAACGCCAAATGTGCCCGGTGAAACAACCGGTGTACCGACTGTCATAACAGCGCCTGTTGCAACCAGTGCGCTGTTCTCGGGCAAGAATGCGAGTGCGGGTGCGACACAGCCGGACGGCACGTTCGATATCACGTATACGATCACGGTTGAGAACACCGGTGATGTGACGTTTGACACGCTGACGCTGGTGGATGACCTGACGGCGG